>JBQCFV010000781.1:0-3733 GCA_051958695.1 Chitinophaga sp.
GAAAGACACGGAGTTTTCGTAGTATTTCAGTTCGGAATCAAAGTTCTTGTCGAAGGATTTTTTCAGCTTGCCTACTTCCTGCACCTTGCCCTGCGGGGTCACCAGCGGGTTTTTGGTGAATTTAAAAGAAGTAGGGATAGGGCCTTCGCCGGCTTCCTGCGCGTACAGGTGCCATCCGCGTTCGATGGTGGCGGTGGCTACAACTTCATAAGTGGTCGCGTTTACTTTTTTGGTCGTGAACTGCCATTTTACCGGGTCCAAATCCTGCGCGCCCGCCAGCATAGGCAGGGCGAAAAGGCATAATGCTGCTAATAATTTCTTCATAGTTTCTTTTTTTTCTGGTTGGTTGTGTTGGTGTGTGGTGGTTTATTTCTCTTAGTTGTTATTGATAAGGCTCTGGAAGATCAGCTGCCCGTCCCGGTTGCCCAGCACGTCGCTGGTGGCCCTTTCGGGGTGCGGCATCATTCCGAATACGTTCCTCCCCTCGTTGCAGATGCCGGCGATGTTCCGGATCGCGCCGTTCGGGTTAGCAGAATCAAGAATGTTGCCAAACTCGTCGCAATACCGGAAAAGTACCTGGTTATTGGCAAAAAGCTTATCGAGTGTGGCATCGTCCGCGTAATACCTGCCTTCGCCGTGCGCCACGGGGATCATCAGCGGGCGGCCGGTCACGTCTTTGGTAACGGACGCATGGTTATTCTCGCTTTTCATGAAGATGTTCTTGCACACGAACTGCTGGTTCTCGTTCTTCAGCAGCGCGCCGGGCAGCAGGCCCGTTTCGCACAAGATCTGGAAGCCGTTGCAAACACCGATCACGCGGCCGCCTTTGTTGGCGAATTCCACGACGCTCTGCATCATGGGGCTGAACTTGGCGATGGCGCCGCAACGCAGGTAATCCCCGTAGGAAAATCCGCCGGGAAGCAGGATGCAGTCTTCGGTGGAAAACATGCTCAGGTCCTTATCCTTATGCCAAAGATTGATCACATCCTGGTTCAGGTCGTTGCGCAGTGCGTCTATCATGTCCTGGTCGCAATTCGAACCGGGGAAAGTAACAACTCCGAATTTCATTTGTCGTATTGGTTTGTAGGGACCTATTCCAAAATCCCCGTTATTTTATCTGGAAAAGAACAAAATTACAGCGCATTAGCGGAAATACCATAACCGCTCATAGATTTATGATTCCGCTAACACCATAGGCCTAGTGGGAAAAGTACTGCATGAGTATCATATACACCAGTATAACAATATGTATCGCATTCGCTATGGTGTTATTAGTGATCGTCCAGAACACATTTCCCGCAAACAGCGAAATCGGCAATACCGCCAGCACCCAATAATTGGGGCTGAAGTGGCCGCTGAAAAGCGGGATCAGCATGGCCACCAGCACGTAAATGACTGTCGTGGCCCATATTTTCCTGCCCTGGATCAGCATTTTTTTGAACGTGCGCTGCAGCAGCAGCCAGCCGGTGATAAAAAACAGCATATTGGCGATCAGCGCGCCCCATACTTTGTAATCGGTAATCACGGGCAGGTGAAAGCCGATCACCGGCAGGTCCAGTATCAGCCCGGTGCGGTCGGTGAGGAACAGCCAGGTGGCGAGCAGGTAAAAGGGGCAGAAGATGCCCAGCAGCCCGATGATCCATTCGGCCAGCCTGAAAGCGCGCATGATGAGCAGGCTCAGCAGCAGCAGCGCGAGGAAAAGCACGGAAGGGAAATACATCAGCCCGCAGAGGCCCAGCGCGAACCCCATGTTGAACGCCACGTCGCGGGCGGAGGCGCGCATGTACAGGTCTGAAATGCTGGAGAATATCCAGAGCATCACGGTATTTACGAGCAGGGCTGGCGAAAACACGTTCCAGGCGTCCAGCAGCGAGGTGAACAGCAGGAAGCACATGGCGGGCAGGTAGGTGTCCTTGGAAAAAAGCCGGTGCGTATTGATGATGCGGGTGAACAGCAAAGCCTGCAGGAACTGCAGCAGCATGGCCAGGCAGGTGAAGAACACCGCGCTTTTACCGGCGATGTTTTCCAGCCAGCGGACGATCTCGGTGTAGAGCAGGCCCTCGGAACCGTCCGCCTGGTACACGGACGGGTGGATCAGATAATAGAATTTGACAAACAGCAGGTATATGAAAAGCAACAATACCGTCAGCGGATTGCCGGATCTGAAGAATTTTATCACGATGCAAAGATGTGATTAAAAGTCAATTTTAGCAAAGCAGATGTAATTCCTGTAAATACACGGTATCAGCACGCTGCGGGCGCTGATCTGCTTGCCGTAGCGGGGCATCCAGGTAAACCCTTTGTCCAGGTTGCGGAGGGTGGGGCTGCGGTCCACCTTGCCGTCCGGCCCGATGGTATTTTCGGTGAGTACGTATTGCCTGCGGTCCAGCGTGTTGAACAGGAAACGCAGCTCGCTGCCTACATTTACCAGCATATAGCTCAGGTAGAGGTCCGCCCCGTCGTCGAACTGGCTTTTATGCACGAAGTTGCTGTATTGCATGTCCCCGTTCTCGTCAAACGCCATGATGGCCACGTTGTCGTAGTGATAACGCGTGCCCTGGCCGTCGTTCCAGCCGTAGGGATTGTAGTAATACGGGGAGTAAGGGGAATAATAATAGGGATTGTACCCGCCAAAGCCGCCGTACATGTAGTTCCAGCGGTTCCAGGGCTGGCTGCGCGAAGTGGTGTAATATGATTCAGCGGTGAGCAGGAAGCCGCCGTTAGCCGTATTCACGATCTTGCGGATGAAGTAGTCGTTGAAGGCCGCGGAAGCGGAAGCGTCGCCGCGGGCGCTTTGTTTCAGATCGGGCGAGAAGGCCACCGTTTTTTCAAACAGGCGTTCCCGTTTGTCGTAATCGAGGCGCAGCAGGTAAATGCCGTCCACGTTGCCCCGTTTCTGCTTGTAGTAGAACGCCGTGATCAGCGCCTGTTTGTCCTGATTGTCCAGCTTCATCTTCACCTCGTCCAGCAGCAGGTTCTTGGTCTCGAACACGGCGGTCTCAAAAGAATCCACCACCGCGCGTTTGATCACCAGCTGGCCGGACACGATGTAATCGCGGTTGGAGGTGCGGTCCAGCTTGGTAAAGAGCAGGTCGCCTTCGTTGTTGAGCCTGAAATTGCTGAGGAACTGGCGTTTGCCTTCCATCGGCAGCGATACGCGGCTGTTGTTCACCAGGTTGAAATTGCTGTCGTACAGGAAAGTGTAGAACACGTTGTCGTTCTCCTTATCCTGGTTGATCTTGTATACGAGTATCCGGTTTTTGTCTTCGGACACTTCCACGGAATAGATCTTGTTCTCTCTTGAAAAGTTGCCGATGCGGGTGGAATCCACCATAATGGGCGCCTGGGTGAAGCTGCCGTCCGGGTTTACCTGCGCGGCGAAGCTGTACACGGCATCTTTGCGCTGGAACTGGTAGATCATCAAAGCGCGGTCGTGATAGGCCACAAAATCGACGCTAATGAGCTTTTTGGGCAGGAAATCCAGCCGCACGCGGTCTTTCAGCTGCATACCGTTATCATAAATGGAGATATGGTATTCCCCGCGATCTGCTTTGTAAACCAATATGTTACCCCCCAGCCTGCCGATGATCTCAAATTCGGTGGTTTTGTAGTCGTCCCTTTCCGGTTCCGAGTAGGTGATCTTTTGGGCGCTGGCGACCGCACTGCACAACAACAGCACACTAATTTGCACGATATGACGAATGCGCATGGACAATTTTTTTTGGTTAGATAC
>JBQCFV010000782.1:0-4067 GCA_051958695.1 Chitinophaga sp.
ACGGCTCTGAAAGACAAATACACCAACCTGAAAGATAAACCCACCGTGTTTATGCTCGACGGACGCATTATCAATGGGGATTACGACAAATATCTCGTTGATGAAAACTACTTGCTGACATTGGTGGTCGACAAATTCGAAAACAAAAAAGACAACATTTCTTTGAGCCTTATCAAACTGCTCACAAAATCTCCGGAGAATATCAAAAAATCCAAGGAGATCAGGATACGCGGTTCGGAAGTCGCAATGAACAAATAAACCAATAACGACTAAAAACGCGCAGGGGGCAATCAAACGATGCCCCCTGCGCGTTTTATCAAATTCCGTCCATCACCAGCCCTCATTCTGCTTCAGGTTAGGGTTCCTCAGCGTTTCGTCCGTCGTGATCGGGATCACGTACATCGCATTTCTCCAAAGCCTGTCCTCCACCTTGAAACGTTCGTACCGGAAACCGTCCGGTGCGGTATCGTCCACGACCGGCCGCATGCCCCATAACTCTTTCTGCGTTTCTTCCGCGATCTTCCAGCGGCGCACGTCCCAGAACCGGTGGTTCTCAAAACATAATTCTATCCGTCTTTCGTTCTGGATGCGCTTGCGCATGTCGTCCTGCGAAAGCCCGTCCGGCAGCGGCTGCTGGCCTGCGCGGGTGCGTATCAGGTTTACATAGATGAGCACGTCCGGGTTAGCCGGCTCGTATTCGTTGAGCGCTTCGGCATAGCTCAGGTACATTTCCGCGAGGCGGTAATTGATGCCGTGAATAAGGCGGCTGCCGCTCTGCCCCGGCGTAATGGCCTCGTCCGCCAGCTTGCGCGTGAAATAGCCGGTGCGGGTATGGTCGGTTTCGGTGCTTTGCCTGTCGCGGCCGGTGGCGTATGTTTCCACCTTGCGGCCTTTCCAGTCGGCGCCATTGTACAAGATGTCCGAATAAAAACGGGGATCGCGGTTGATGTAGGGCCTTGTTTCATCGTAACCGGAAAGCGGGTCGCCGATGGGCAGGCCGTTAGCCATGTCATAATCGTCCACCAGCTCCTGCGCGGGCGCGCAGCCGCTCCAGCCGCCGTAGCCTTTCGGGAAAAGATAGCGGTCGTAGTCCTGGTTGGCTTCGCGCATACGCACGAATATCACTTCCCTGCTTTGCAGCGTTTTGCTCTTGAACATATCCTGGCGGGCGTCCAGTGTAGGTTCCAGCGCGTACACCGTGCTGCCGCCTTCGTCTTTCAGGTCAATCACCGCTTTGGCCGCATCCGCCGCTTTTTTCCATTTGGCGGGATCGGACGGTTTGCTGTTGCTCTCAATGTCTGCCAGGTAGCCGGTCTTCCCGGCCTCCGCCCACAAAGGACTGGCGGAAAATAGCAGCGCGCGGGCCTTCAGGGCAAGACAGGCGCCTTTGGTGACGCGGCCTACCTCCGTATTGGGATCGTAGGCGTACCGCACGCGTTTAAACGCTTCGTCGCAATCCGCCAATACCTGCGCCACGCACTCGTCGTAGGTATTGCGCGGCCTGTTCAGCGCCTCCACGTCCGTTTGATCGATGGTCTGCGTAACGATGATCACGCCGCCGAATTGCCGCATCAGCTCGAAAAGGAAATAGGCGCGCAGGTAATACACCTCTCCCAGCCTGACCTCCAGCGTGCCGGGATTGTTAGCGTCGTCCGGCGTCTGGAATTTAGCCACGTTCTCGAGGATGGTGTTGGCCTGGCGGATGGCTACGTAGTTATCGCGCCAGGTGTTGCCGATGGGGTTGTCGTTGCCGGACCAGGAGCCGTTGTTGAAACGCATGGAGCCCATCCAGTTGGAAGCATCCTTGGCCTCGTCCGTAGCCGAGCCCATGTTGTAACCGCCAAGATAGGTGTACGTGCCGCGCATTTTGCTGTACAGGTTGTTCACCACCTGGTCCGTCATGGCGAAGCTGGTGAAAATATCCACGTCCTGCTGCTGCGTGGTGGCAGCCCGGTCGAGAAAGCCCTTTTTGCAATGCGGCAGCAGGGCGAGCGCGGAGAATAAAAATATAGTGAGGAGAATATTACTTTTCATCTTGATCAGCTTAAATGGTGAGTGGTTAAAATTTTACATCTATCCCGAAGTTCCAGATACGCTGAATGGGATACATGGCGCCGTTGCCGTCGCCTATTTCCGGGTCTACCTGGTAATCGTCCAGCTTGTCCCAGGTATACAGGTTCATACCGTTGAAATAAATGCGGAAATAAGAGAGCCGCAGCGGGGCGATCCAGCGTTTGGGCAGGGAGTAGCCCACTTCCGCGTTCTTGAGGCGCATATAGTCGGCGCTGCGTATCCAGAAGGTGGAAGCGCGGTGGTTGTTGCCGTGGGTGTTGCTATGCAGCCGCGGATAAGTGGCCGTGGCGGCGGTTTCCGGCGTCCAGCGGCCGAGGTGGAAGGGTTTCACTTTACCGCTCTGGAAAAATTCGTACACGGCTTCGTTGTTCAGCAGCACGTCCGCATGCGCGGCGCCCTGGAACAGCACGCTGAGGTCCCAGTTGCCGTAACCGGCCGCCAGCGTGGTGCCGTACATGATCTCCGGCGTGCGCGCATAACCGATGCGGGTTTCGTCAAAGCCTGCCTGTATATAATCGTATTCTTTGCCGGTGAGCTTTTTATACTTGATATCGCCGGGACCGTACGCGGAAAAGTTCTGGAAAGGACTGTTGGCCACGTCTTCGTCGTCCATAAAAAATCCGTCTGCGATGAGGCCGAACTTGGTACCGATGGGATAACCGGTGCGCCGCATCCAGGGATAGCTTCTGGCCACTTCGTCGCTGTACACGATCACGTTTTTCGCGTAGGTGAAGTTGGGTTTGATCTGGTAATGGAATTTGCCGATGTTGTTGCGGTGTGAAATTTCAAATTCGATGCCTTTGTTGTCCACCGCGCCGATGTTCTGCGCCTTGATGCTCTGGCCGAACACGTCGGACAGGGTGCTGCGGGAAATGAGTATTTCCCTTCTTTTCTGCGAGAACACGTCGAGCGTAATGTCCAGTTTGCCGTTCCACATTTGCAGGTCCAGCCCGAGATCGACCTGTTTGCCGCGTTCCCAGGTAACGCCGGGGTTGCCGATGGCGCCCTGGCCCCAGCCGTTGGCCTGGTTGGCATTGGCACCGAACCAGTACTGCGGCGCGCCGCCCCATGAGGTGAACCAGAGGAAACGGTCGCCGCCGCTGCGGTCGTTGCCCACTTCGCCGTACGAAGCGCGCAGTTTGAGGAAACGGATGAAAGGCGCGTTGTCTTTGATGAAGTTTTCTTCAGACAGTACCCAGCCGCCGGATATGGAAGGGAACAGGCCGAAGCGGCTTTCCTTCGGAAAGTTTTCGGAACCCTGGTAAGAAGCGCTCAGCTCCAGCAGGTACTTCTGGTGATAGTTGTAGGTACCGCGGAACAACAGCGACTGGTAGGCGTTGGGGATGCTGGAACCGTTTTCCAGCAGGCGCCTGTTCCAAAGCAGGATGGCGGTAAGGTTGTGCTGTTTGAAAGAACGGTTCCAGTTCGCCGTGGCTTCTACGTACGTTTGCCGCACCGCGCCGCCGCCGCTGAAGCCGCCGTTGGGATCTATGCGGGTATCGTCGCCGAATTTTTTGTAGCCGGTAGTGGCGCCCTGCGGGTCGTAAATAGGCTCGTATACCGCGTAATTGCGGCCGTAGCTGGTATTGGGAGTATTGGTGTTGTCATAAGAGAATGAAAGTTTGGCGCTGAGGTTCCTGGTCAGGAAATCCAGTTTGCGGGTGAGGGAAAACGTACCCTGCGTGGTATTGTTGTACCAGCGGCGGTAGCCTTTCTGCGACAGCTCGCCATAAATATTGCTGCGGAAAGTACCGTTGCCCCACATGCTGCCGTCTTCGTTAAAAATGGGATAAATAGGCGCCATGCGGTTGGCCAGGTTCATGATAGTGCCCGCCGAGTTGTTGCCGTCCGCCCTGTCCGTCAGGATGCCGGCGAGATCGAGGCGGGCGGTGAGGTTGGGCGTGATGTCCACGTCAACGTTCGCGCGCAGGTTATATCTTTTCATGATATTGTTGCCGTTATAGCCTTCCTTGTTGGATTTGGTATGACGGTAG
>JBQCFV010000783.1:0-7267 GCA_051958695.1 Chitinophaga sp.
CCAAAGCCTATAAAGTAAAAGTATACACCGTAGGCGTAGGCACCATCGGCAAGGCGCCTTCCCCCGCAACCATGCCGGACGGCAGCATACAGATGCAGATGGTGGACGTGCAGATCGACGAGCCGCTGATGAAAAAGATCGCCACCGAAACCGGCGGCCGCTACTTCCGCGCAACCGACAACACCTCCCTGAAAAATATCTACCACGAGATCGACAAGCTGGAACGCACCAAGGTAGAGATCACTTCCTACCGCCGTTACAAGGAGCATTTTTTCCCGCTCGCCATCATCGCGCTGGCCTGCCTGCTGCTGGAAGTCGTGCTGCGTTACACGCTCTTCCGGCGCCTGCCTTAATTCACCTATATTTGCACCGTGCAAGCAACTATCTACAAATCCACCGGCAGCTGGTATACCGTCAAAACTTCTTCCGGCGATTTTTTGCAGGCCCGTATCAAAGGGCTGTTCAAAATCGATGAGGACATTACGTCCACCAACCCCATCGCCGTAGGCGACAAAGTGACCATCGAACTGGAAGAAGGCGAGAACGCGCCCGCCGTTATCACCGGCATCGACGACCGCCGGAATTACATCGTACGCAGCTCCCCGCAGGGCAAGCACAAAAAACACATCGTTGCCGCTAACCTCGACCAGGCCATGCTGGTATGCACCGTAAAAGAACCGCGCACCTCGCAGGGCTTCATAGACCGTTTTCTTGTAACCGCCGCCGCATACCATGTGCCCGTCATTCTCGTGTTCAACAAAAAAGACGTGTACCGTACTAAGGAGATGGAAAAGTTCGAGCACTGGAAGGAAGTGTACGAAGCCATCGGCTATACCGTGCTGCTCACGGCCGCGAGCGAAGGCGAAGGCATGGAAGAAGTGGAAGAATTACTGAAAGATAAAACGACGCTGATATCCGGGCATTCCGGCGTGGGCAAGTCCACCATCATCAACCGGCTGCTGCCGCATTTGCAGCTGAAAACAAAGAATGTGAGAGGCTGGAGCGGGAAAGGCCTGCACACCACCACGTTCGCCGAAATGTTCGACCTGCCGGGCGGCGGGCAATTGATAGATACCCCGGGCGTGCGCGAATTTGGTATCGTGGACATTCCCAAAACCGAGCTGTCGCATTATTTCCTCGAAATGCAACCTTATCTCACACAATGCCAGTTCAACAACTGCATTCATATGGACGAGCCCGGCTGCGCCGTAAAAGAAGCGGTGGAAGAAGGGGAGATCGATATGGACAGGTATGTGAGCTATGCCACCATACTCGCCACGATAGAAGACGCCGCGTATTGATCAATGCCGGCGGCGGAACAGGCTTTTTTTTATGTGACCTACAATACTCGCCACGATAGAAAACACTACGTATTGATCAATGGCGGCGGCGGAACAGGCCTTTTTTGGGCGGCTTGCTCATTTCGTCCATCACGCGTTCGGCGCCAAGGTTCTTCACCGGCGTGGGACAGCCCGTTTTCTGCGTACGGCAGCCAACGCCCACAATGGCGCATAAGACCAGCAATAAAAATAACTTCCGCATAATCGTCCGTTAGAAGAGTTTCATTTGTTTACCCGCCTTTGCGTTCTGTTTCTGGTTGCCGGAATTGTAGAAGGTGCTGCCCGGGCAGCCGTATTTCTGCGAAGCGCAGCCGGCCAGCAGGAATGCCAGCCAAAGCCATAACATCCAATGTCTTTTCATAGGTCAGGGAATTACGAAATGCAATATAATGTTTTTTTATAACATATCTATCATACCTGGTCGCGGAACCAGTCCGCGTACATGATGTAGTTATTCGCGATGCGGTCGATTTCCCCGTGGATCAGCTCCTGGCTGATGGTTTTCACCTTTTTGGCGGGCACGCCCGCATAGATGCAGCCCGCTTCCACCTGCGTGCCTTCCAGCACCACGGCGCCCGCGGCAATGATGGTATTGCTGCCCACGTGCACGTTGTCCATCACGATGGCGCCCATGCCGATCAGCACGTTATCTTCCACCGTACAGCCGTGCACGATGGCATTGTGGCCGACAGACACGTTGTTGCCGATCACGGTTTTCGTTTTTTCGTACGTGGCGTGTATCACCGCGCCGTCCTGTATGTTCACCTTATCGCCCATGCGGATGCTGTTCACATCCCCGCGCACCACGGCGTTGAACCATACGCTGCAATCCTTTCCCAGTACTACGTCGCCCACGATGGTAGCATTGGGCGCGATGAAACAGTTACCGCCCATCTGCGGGCTTACTCCTTTTACTGGTAATATTACTGGCATGATACAAATATAGAACTTCACTAACTTCGCCACAATGAATAACAGGCAGCTTTTTTTACAACACGTCGCGCAGACCTCCGACGCCCCAATGGCGCTGGAGATCGTAAAAGCGAAAGGCATGCACATGTGGGATGCCGACGGCAAACAGTACCTCGATCTGATCGCGGGCATCAGCGTTTGCAACATCGGGCACTGCCACCCGGCCGTGGTAAAGGCCATCCGCGAACAATCGGAAAGTTACATGCACCTGCTCGTGTATGGCGAGTTCGTACAAAGCCCGCAGGTGGCGTACGCCAAATATCTCACCGATCATCTTCCCCCCTCGCTCAACAGCGTATACTTCACCAATTCCGGCAGCGAAGCCACCGAAGGCGCCATGAAGCTCGCCAAGCGGCATACCGGCCGGGCCGAGATCATCGCGTTCAACAACAGCTATCATGGCTCCACGCAAGGTTCGCTGAGCATCATCGGCGACGAGTACTGGCGCAATGCCTACCGTCCGCTGCTGCCGGGCATACGACACCTGCAGCATAATTCCATGGCGATGTTGGAACAGGTCACCGAACGCACCGCCTGCGTGATCGCTGAAACGGTACAGGCGGAAGCCGGCGTACTGGCGCCCGAAAAAGCCTGGCTGCAGGCGCTTCGCAGGCGATGCACGGAAACCGGCACGCTGCTGATACTCGACGAGATACAGTGCGGATTCGGCCGCAACGGCACGCTCTGGGCCTTTGAACAATACGACGTGGTGCCGGACGTAGTGCTGCTTGGCAAAGCCCTGGGCGGCGGCATGCCGCTGGGCGCATTCATCGCGAACCGCGACGTAATGTGGGGCCTGACGGACAAACCGGTACTCGGGCACATCACTACTTTCGGCGGGCATCCCGTGGCCTGCGCTGCAGGGCTGGCGGGAATGAAGGTATTGCTGGAAGAGCACCTGATAGTTGGCATTCCTGACAAAGAAAAATTGTTCCTGCAATTGCTCCGGCATCCGAAAATAAAGGCCGTGCGTTCGCGCGGGCTGATGCTGGCGGTGGAGCTGGAAGACTTTGCCGCGGTGAAAAAAGTGATCGCGCATTGCGTCGCCAACGGCGTGATCACCGACTGGTTCCTTTTTGCGGCCAACGCCATCCGCATCGTACCGCCGCTGATCATTTCGGAGGAGGAGATCAGGCAGGCCTGCGGGGTTATTATAGCGGGATTGGATATGTTGTAATGATCCCGGGTGACGGGCCGGTCAAGCCTATTCGCGAAGACGCGCAAAACCGGGCACCGTCAACGCCCGTAAAACAAAAAAATCCTCCCGGAAAACCGGGAGGATCGTTAAACTGCTTATGAGAAAATTCAACTAAACAAATTATTGCTGCCCTGCTTCCTGTTTCGCTTCGGACTTCATTTTGTCGTTCGCGAAGATGGAAAATTCCACGCGGCGGTTCTGCGCGCGGTTGGCTTCACTATCATTGGCAACTTTCGGCTGGGTTTCACCATACCAGAACGTTTGCACGCGGTTGGCCGCTACGCCCTGCGCGATCAGGTAGTTGGCTACCGATTTGGCGCGGCGTTCAGACAGGCTGTAGTTATAAGAATCCGCACCGGTATCGTCGGTATGGCCTTCCACGCGAACGTGCGTGTCCGGGTATTTGTTCAATACGCCGGCCAGCTCGCGGATATTGCTCTGCGCGGCGGCCGTAAGGTCTGACTTGTCAAAGCCGAACAGCACGCCGGAATTGAACGTTACCTTAATGCCGTCGCCGACGCGGTCAACGGTGGCAGGGGGCACTTCGTTCTTGATCTCTTCCGCCTGCTTGTCCATTTTCTTACCGATCAGCACACCGGCGGTACCGCCCACTGCCGCGCCGATGATGGCGCCCAGGGCCGTATTACCGGCTGCCTTGCCTATTACCGCACCGGCCGCTGCGCCGCCGCCGGTACCTATCACTGCTCCTTTTTTCGTATTGTTCATTCCCTGCCAGGTGCTGCAGCTGCTGATCAAAAGCACACCTGCCAAAGCCGTTGCCACTAGTACATTCATTCGTTTCATCATAGTAAGTTTTATTTAGAGTGTTATAGCCAGAACAAATATTTTGCCAAATCGGAGCGTTGTTTTATAAGTCGTTGTAGATCACTATGTTTAAAAACAAAATAAAACAGGCATACGGATGCTGTCGCCGCTGCCTGTTTTATGGATCACTTGCCGAAAAGACCGCCCAGCAGCCCGCCCAATCCGCCGCTTCCCTGTTGTTGTTTAGCGCCGTTGCTGATCATCCCCACCAGGTCCTGCATGTCCACATCGCCGTCCCCGTCCTTGTCGAGCCCGCCGGCGAATTTGCCGAGCAGCCCGCCGAGGTTCATACCGTTGGTAGAGCCGCCGGTAAGGGAGCTGAAAATGCTGTCAAGCGAAAACCCGCTATTGGAAGGATCATTGGTTTTTTTCACCAGCGATCCGAGCACGGCGGGGCTCAACGACCCTGCAATGGATGCGGCCGTGCCGCCGTTGAGGTTGAACTTCTGCGTGAGGCTGCTGATGAGGTTGCCGGAAATGTTATTCACTACGGGGTTTTGTGAATCGATCTGGCCGTTGCTGTTGAACAGGCCCATTACTTCTTTTACATTCCCATTGGCAAGGGCGTCCTGCAGACCGGAAGCGATTGAATGCGTGGCTTCGCCGATCACCGCGTCGTTCTGCTCGTTGGGAACGGCGGGATTGGCCACCACGGTGTCCTGCGCGTTTTCGCGCACCAGCTGGATTAATTGATCAAGCATTTTATATGGTTTAGGTTGGAAAGAAAACTGAGGTCACCGGTTATTATGCATATGTACGATCTGTCAAACGGTTCCTGGCATTTGTAGCATAATAACACTTCCGCTGAACAAATTGTTGCGGGAATTGTTTGGGCTCGGGTTAACAAAATGTTACACCTGGTCGCCGGTCTTCATTTTCTCGGCGTTCTCTGCGAACTGGAGCGCCTGCACCATGTCTTCTATCTCACCGTTCATGAACGCGTCCATATTGTAAACGGTCATGCCGATGCGGTGATCGGTAATGCGGCCCTGGGGGTAATTGTAAGTGCGGATCTTCGCGGAGCGGTCGCCGGTGCTCACAAGGCTTTTTCTTTTTGAAGCGATCGCGTCCTCATGTTTGCGCACGGCGGCTTCGTATATGCGGGTGCGTAACATGCGCATCGCGATGTCCCTGTTGGAGTGCTGACTGCGGCCTTCCTGGCATTCCACCACCACGCCGGTGGGAATGTGCGTAAGCCTTACGGCGGACTCGGTTTTGTTCACGTGCTGGCCGCCTGCGCCGGAAGACCGGAAGGTGTCCATCTTGATGTCCGCTTCGCGAACATCCACGTCCACATCGTCCGCTTCGGGCAGCACCGCTACGGTGGCCGCGGACGTATGCACCCTGCCGCTCGCTTCGGTGGCGGGCACGCGCTGCACGCGGTGTACGCCGGACTCGAACTTGAGCGTGCCGTACACGTCGTCTCCCGTTACTTCCACCACCACTTCCTTGTAACCGCCCACCGCACCGGCGTTTTCATTCATGATCGCCGTTTTCCAGCCTTTGTACTCGCAATAGCGCAGGTACATGCGCAGCAGGTCGCCGGCAAACAGCGCCGCTTCGTCGCCGCCCGTACCGCCCCTGATCTCGAGGATGGCGTTCCTTTCGTCCTGCGGGTCTTTCGGGATCAGCAGGTTGCGGATGTCGGCCTCCATGGCTTCTTTCTGCTCCTGCAGGCTTTCCGTTTCCTCCTTGGCCAGCTCGCGCATCTCTTCGTCGCCGCTTTCCAGCACTTCTTTGTTAAAAGCGATGGAATCCAGCAGGTTGCGGTAAGCATCGTAGGCTTTTACGATCTTCTCAAGCTGGCGGTACTCCTTGCTGAGCTTGCTGAACTGTTTGTTATCTTTTACCACTTCAGGGTTGGTAAGCGCCAGGGCTACCTGTTCGTACCGGCCTTTGATGGCATCCAATTTATCGATCATAATAAAATTTCTGTTTCGTTGAAGCGTTCACTGGCTGCGGCGGACTATAATCATTCAGATAAATTACCGTATTTCGTAATCGCTTCGGGTTGCAAAATTACGTTTTTGCCCATTAATAAAAAGGGGGAAGCAGCCCGTTCATTTTTTAATGTCAATCCGGAAAACATGATCAAGCTAACAGCAGGGGATATATTCGACGGGCAAAAGTTCCTGGGGGCGGACCGCTGCCTCATTCTCGACGAAACGGGCACGGTGACCGCCATTGTGCCCCGCAGCTGGGCGGGCGACGGCATCATTGAGGTGGAAGGCTGGCTTTGCCCCGGTTTTGTAAATACGCATTGTCATCTCGAATTAAGCCATATGCAGGGCGTGATCCCTGAAGGCAGGGGTCTCCCGGCATTTTTGCAGGCGGTCATGGAGCAGCGGGAGCTGCCCGCCGCGGAAGCCGTGCAGGACGCGATGGACAAGGCCGCCGCCGCCATGCAGGCGGAAGGCGTGGCAGCCGTGGGCGATGTGTGCAATACCGCCGCCAGCCTGACTGTAAAGACGCAGCCCGGCATTTACTGGCATAATTTCGTGGAATGCATGGGTTTTGCGGACGCCGCGGCCCCGCGCAGGCTCGAGCATTCGCTCGCCGTGCTGGCCGCTTTCAGGGAAAGAGGGCTACCCAGCTCGCTGGTCCCCCATGCGCCGTATTCCGTATCCGAAACCCTGTTCAGGCTGATCGCCGCGCTGGAAAATAATTCCCCCATTTCCCTCCACAACCAGGAATCCGCGTCGGAAGACCTGCTGTACCGCTCAAAAACGGGCGGTTTCCTCGATTTTTACCGGCATTTCAATATGGACATTTCCGGTTTTACGATGACGGGCAAATCGAGCCTGCAGAGCTGGCTGCCTTATTTTTCGGCTACGCCCCGCCTGCTGCTGGTGCACAACACCTACACCCAAACGGACGACGTGCGCTTCGCGCTTTCCGGCGAACAGGAGATTTCCTGGTGCCTCTGCCCGAA
>JBQCFV010000784.1:0-7129 GCA_051958695.1 Chitinophaga sp.
ACACTCTTCTAAGGGGACAAGCCTTTTTTGATGTCTTGATAGGAACTACATCCGATTCACCGATGGAAGAAACGCGCGCACACACGCTGATAGCCCGGAAACTTTCCGGGGAAGCCAGTTCCGAAGAGCTGGCGGAGCTGCAACTATTGCTGGATAAGCATCCCGGGCTGAGAGAAACCTATCACCTGATGGCCGAGCACTGGGATGCCGCCGCTGCTGCGCCCGCGAAGGATATGGACGAAAAATACCTGCGTCTCTGGCAGGCGATCGGCACCCAGTCCGGCGGCCCGCGCAGATCTCATTTTCATATTCCACGTTTTAAATGGCTTGCTGCGGCTGCCAGCATCACGCTGGTGGTAGCGCTGGCCTGGTTCTTCACCCGTACGCCCGCGGCGCCCGGCACGCTCAGCGAAGTATCCACCAAATACGGCTCCCGCTCGAAGATCGTGCTGCCGGACGGATCGCGGGTGTGGCTGAATGCCGGCAGCCGCCTTACTTACAGCCTGGAAGATTTTAATAAAAAAAAACGCGCGGTGCAGGTTGCCGGCGAAGCGTTCTTCGATATAGCACCGTTAGCGAACGCGCCCTTTACCGTGCATACGGAAATAGCGGACATCCAGGTGCTCGGCACCCGCTTTGATGTAAAGGCCTATCCTGAAGACAATGAGTTCGAAGCCAGCCTTATATCCGGCGCCATTGTGGTGGCGCCAAAGGTGGGTAATAAAAAAACGATCCGCCTGAAGCCGGGGCAGCGGCTTACATTGGGAGAAGACAAACATACGGAGAACGCGTCGCGGCCCGAAGCGCGGCTGGGCGCCATACGCATGATGCCGCTGAACAGCGGGGCGGACAGCCTGGTGCTGGAAACGGCCTGGACGGAGAACAAGCTCGCTTTCACCAGCGAACCTTTTTATGAATTAGCAACCAAGATCCAGCGGTGGTACAATGTAAAGATCAATTTTTCGGATTCCACCGTAAAGAATTACAGATTCACCGGCGTTTTTGAGAACGAAACGCTCGAGCAGGCGCTGGCCGCCCTGCAACTGACCGGTTCTTTCCAATACCGGGTCTCAGGGAATGAAGTGTTTATTGAAAAGTAAAAATCTATACGTTATGAACAGATCCTGACCGGAACCCGTCATAAAAAACGGGAAATGCGTCAACATTCCCCGTCACGGCTACGGTTTCAACTCCCCTTTGCTGCCTGATAAACATTAGGGGGGAGCTATTTTTTGTCACCATAAACCACGTTAAATGTATGAAAAAAATTCCACGATCCTCGTGTGGTTACCGCTATTGGGGTAAACTAAACTTAGTTCTCTGTATGAAACTTTCCTTTGCTTTTGTTTTTTTGCTGAGCATGCAGGTTTCCGCCAATGTTTTTTCGCAGGAAACCAAGCTGAGCCTGCAACTTGACAAAGTCGAGATCCGGGAAGTATTAAGGGCGATCGAGAAAAAAAGCGGCTACCGCTTCCTCTACAAGGACGATCTGCTCGCCGGCCGCGGCAAGGTAACGGTTTCCGCCGCCAACGAACCGGTAAAGAACATCCTGCAAAAAGTGCTCTCCCCTTCCGGCCTTACCTTCCGCGCCATGCAGAACAAGCTGGTGGTGATCGCGCCCGCGGGCGAAGTGTTCAAAGAGATCACCGTTACCGGCACGGTCACCGACGCAAAGGACGGCACGCCGCTGATAGGCGTAACGGTGCAGCTGAAAGGCAGCAAGGTAGGCGCCGTAACGGATGCTGACGGGCGCTTCAGTCTTGCCGCGCCGGACAACTCCACGCTGGTAATTTCTTACGTCGGCTACGTGCAGCAGGAGGTCCCGCTCAACGGGCGCACCACGCTGAACATACAGCTCGTATCCGCCGCCACGGGACTTAACCAGGTGGTGGTGATCGGCTACGGCAGCCGCGAGAAAAAAGACGTGACCAGCTCCATCAGCAGCATCGGCGCGGAACAGATCTCGCAAAGCGTGGCCATGAGCCCCGAGTTCGCCATACAGGGCAGGATGACGGGCATTCATGTATCGGGCAATTCCGCCAACCCGATGTCGCGCCCGACGATCCGCATCAGGGGCGTGAATACCTGGGGCGTATCAGACCCCTTGTACGTGATAGACGGCATCCCCATTACTGAACTGGGCGCGGGCATTGAAGGACAGATAGACGCCCGCGTATCCGATGTGCGGGGCGGCATCAATATTTTTGCGATGCTCGACCCGAACGACATCGCGTCGATCTCCGTATTAAAAGACGCTTCCGCCGCCGCCATCTACGGCGTGCGCGCATCCAACGGCGTGATACTCATCACGACCAAAAGGGGGCTCACCGGCGCTCCCACCGTGGATTTCAGCGCGCGATACGGAATACAGAACTTTGTAAAGACCTGGGACGTGCTCAACACGAAAGAGTATGTCGATTTTTATAAAAAGTCGTATGCCGCCAATCCCGCCTTCACGCTCGATCCCTGGTTCGATCCTTCCAGCCCCGGTTACCTCGGCAACACCACGGTGAACGAAGACTGGCAGAAACCGCTCATCAACAAAAACGCGCCCAACCAGGACTATTCCGTGCGCATATCCGGCGGTTCCGAAAGCACCGATTACAGCTTTTCGCTAGGTTATAACAATACCGAAAGCGCGCTCGTCAACCAAACGTTCGAGCGGTATACCGGTTCCATCAAGATCAACTCGCGGATCAACAAATGGCTGAAAACCGGCATCAATTACCGCCTCGCGCATATCGCCGGGAACGATTACAACCCGAGCGACCTCATGGACAGGGCGCTGGCGCCCACCTGGCAACCAATCTACGCGGACGGCCCTTCTTTCCTCGAAGGTTTTGCGCCCTCGGTGAACGGGTACAATCCAGACGGCTCCTGGAACAACGGCAAGCTGTACGGCGACGGCACGCGGCTGAACACGTTCGGCATGATCGCGCTGAACACGCGCAAATACAAATCCCTCCGCAACATGGGAAGCGCCTACCTGGAGCTGGAACCCATCCCCCACCTGAAACTGAAAGGCACCGTAAGCATCGACGCGTACGATCACCGGCGCATCGAGTTCATGGATTACAACGCCAACTTTTTCGACTATACCGCCGGCAGCCCGAAAGACAAAGGCGGCGGCACTTCCCTCGGTTTTTACGGCGAGCGCCTCACCGCCAATTTCAACCTCGTAAAAGAGCTGAGCCTCAACTATAACCGGAACTTCTCCGGCCACCAGCTGGACTTTCTCGTGAACCTGATGGACCAGCAGTACAGCGCCCGCTACAGCGGCGGCAGCACGGATTACATGACCACGCTGGAAGAACATTTATGGACCATCGATGCGGACAGGCCGTACACCGAAATGCAGACCGACCAGTTCCGCTGGGCGCTGGAAGGCTTGCTGGGCCGCGTCGCTTACAATTACAAATCCAAATATTACGTGGACGCGATCGTGCGTTACGACGGCAGCAGCCGCTTCGCAAAAGGCAACCGCTGGGGCGTGTTCCCCGCAATGTCCGCAGCGTGGCGCGTTTCAGCCGAGCCTTTTCTGCAGGACCATGCCTGGATCAACGACCTGAAGCTGCGCGCCGGCTGGGGCGAGCTGGGCAACCAGGAAGTACGCAATTTTGCATACGCCTCCACCGTCGATAAAAACCCGATGTACGCGTTCGGCTCCATGGCGGGCGGCAACGGCATGGGCAATTACATGCTCGGCGCGGCGATGTTCTCTTTCCCCAATCCGGACATTCAATGGGAAAAAACCGCCACCACCAACGTCGGCATCGATGCGGTACTATGGAAACACCTGAACCTTACACTGGAATATTATAATAAAAAGACGAGCGGCATTTTGCAGACCACGACCCTGCCGCTCAGCGTGGGCGCGAAAAACCAGCCGATCGCCAATATTGCCAGCGTACGCAACAGCGGCATGGAATTGAGCCTTGGGTATGAAGGAAAGATCGGCGGGCTGGGCTTCAGCGCGGGCGGCAACCTCACCACCGTGAAGAACGAGGTGCTGTCCACTTACAGCGGCGTACCGCTCGGCAATGGCGTAATGCGGATCGAAACCGGATATTCTATGAATTACATTTACGGTTACCAGGTAGGCGGCATTTTCAGGGACGATGCGGCTGCCGCCGCATACGACGCCGTATACAACGATAAAAGCGCGCAGCAGGAGCATAAGGCGGGCGATCTCTGGTTCCGCGATCTCAACGGCCCTGCCAACGCCGCCAAAGGCCACCGCTTCTATACACCCGGCGGCGACAGCGCGGTGGACAACTTCGACCAGACCTACCTGGGCAAAACGATCCCCGGCTACTTCTACGGCTTCAACCTCGGACTGAACTACAAAGGCGTCGATCTCTCCGCGTTCTTCCAGGGCGTGGGCGATGTGCAGAAATACAATTCCGCACGGCAGAACCTCGAGAACACCGGCACCCGCGGCAATAACATGACCCGCTCCGTGCTGGATGCATGGTCGCCGCAAAACCCTTCTTCCGATATGCCGCGGGCTATCGTCGGCGATCCTAACGCGAACGGGCGCACGTCCTCGCGTTTCGTGGAGAATGCCGGGTATTTAAGAATGGGGAACCTGCAGCTGGGATATACTTTCCCGGCATCCGTGTACAAAGCCACCGGCGGACATCTCCGTTACCTGCGCGTGTACGCGTCCGCCTCCAACCTGTTTTTAATTACCAAATGGAAGGGGCTCGATCCTGAAAACGATCTGCAACCCATGCCCAGAACTTTTTCCATCGGTCTGAACAGTAAATTCTAATCTTTTTACCATGAGAAAACTATTCGTTATCATATTCACCGCCGGTCTTTTCTGCTCTTGCGACAAAAAGCTGGACATCAAGCCCACCAAGGAACCGGAAGAAGATTACTTCAAAGATGAAGACCATCTTCAGCGCGGCGTCGGCGGCGCATACGCAAAACTCACCGATCTGTATACCTTTAACAACAACAGTCCGCGCCACAAGCTCTGGCTGCTGCCCGGCGACGACCTGATGGCCAACAACCCGACGGTGATGGACAATTTCAGCGGGCTCAACGGCGGCGACGGCGACCTCACCAACGTCTGGAAAACGCTCTACGAGATCGTCAACCGCGCGAATACGATGCTTGAGATCATCGAAGCCAACAAGCAGGTGTACGTTACCGAGGGGCTGGCAGATCACAACAAAGGCGAAATGCTTTTCCTGCGCGGCTGGGCGTCTTATAAGCTCTGGACGTGGTGGCATAAAGCGCCGGTATCCGCTTCCAGGATCAAGAACAATACGCCGGGGCTGTATATGCAGCCCAGCAAAGGGTTCGAATTGCTCGACCAGGCCCTCAGCGACTGGAACGAAGCCGCGGGCCTGCTTCCAGACAGCTGGCCGCCCGCGCAAACCGGCCGCGTGACGAAAAATTCCGCGTACGGCATGCTGGTGAAAGGTTATGTAACGCGGGCATGCTTCAATAACAAAAGCGCGGAAGACTACGGCATGGCGATCAGCGCCTGGCAAAATATTACAGGCCGTCAGCTCGCCGCGCAGTTCGGTGATAATTTCGATTACCGGCAGGAAAACAATTCCGAATCGCTGTTTGAATTTCAAGCCAGCGCGTCCAGCCAGGAAAACCCGTGGCTGGAAAACGACTTCGGCAAAGGCACCGGCAGCATGGGCGCGTTTTACCAGTTCTTTGAAGATACCTGGACGAACTTCGGAACGCTCACCGCGCCCACGCTCAAGCTGATACAGGCGTTCGATCCCGCCGACCCGCGCAGGGCGGAAACTTTCGCGGCCAACGCTTCCAGCGCGTGGACCTTCAACGGCGGTTACAAGTACGTAAAATATATCAACGGCGAACGCGGGAAGTACGTGGGTCTTGCCAGCATCAATTCCCTCAACAACACGCGCATCCTCCGGCTGGCAGACGTAAAGCTGCTGGTAGCAGAAGCCTACCTGCAAACCAGCAAAGCCCCGGAAGCACTGAAGCAAGTGAACGACATCCGCGAACGCGCGCGCAAATCCGTGAACGGCCCGGAATCGTTGCAGCCCGCGGCTTTGCTGACCGTTACGATGGCAGACATCATGAAAGAACGTTTCCTCGAGCTGGCCGGCGAAGAAGGCATCCGCTGGAACGACCTGCAGCGCTGGCATGCGGCCGGTTTTATCAACCTGGACGATTGGGACAAGACCGATTTTGGTTTCCCTGCGGGTTATGCGAATTTTTCCTTCGAGGCGGACACGCATGTGCTGATGCCGATACCGGTGGCGGAAATGGAAACCAACCCCAACATGCTCGCAGACGGGCAGAACCCTGGGTATTAACGTTCATAGTTTATATCTTCCATAATCAGAGCGGTTTTTCTTTTGACAACCCGGTAACGCGAAAAAATATATCATGAGAAATAAATACAGGCTGCTATTGTCCAGTAGCGCAATTTTTTTTCACTTGTCCTTATCCGCGCAACAGGTAATACCGCTGTACGACGGCGCCGCGCCAAACGCGAAGCAGCATGCCATCCCCGAGAAGATCGAAAACAGGAACGGCATTGAGCTAACGAGCCAGGTATCGGAGCCGGTATTGACCGTTTATAAACCTTCCGCGCAAACGGCCAACGGCGCGGCAGTGATCATCTGCCCCGGCGGCGGTTACTGGGTGCTGGCTACAGGTCATGAAGGAAAGGATGTGGCCCTCGCGTTCAATAAAATAGGCGTTACCGCTTTTGTGTTGAAATACCGACTGCCCGATTCGGCGATCTGCACTCAACCCTCCATAGCCCCCATACAGGACGCACAACGGGCGATACTGCTCGTGCGCGGCAGGGCTTCCCAATGGAACGTCGATCCTGCAAGGGTCGGGATGATGGGTTTTTCCGCGGGAGGCCATCTTGCAGGCACGGCGGCCACACTTTTTAACAAAGCATATATCGAAAACCCGCGCGGGCTCAGCCTGCGGCCGGATTTTTTGATGCTGATCTACCCCGTACTATCTTTTGTGGCGCCGTATTCGCATGAAGGTTCTTTTAAACGGTTGCTGGGGGAACATGCCTCCAAAGATGAGGGCGTATTGTTTTCTCCGGCCTCGCAGGTAACCGCGCGAACGCCGCCCGCGTTCCTCGTGCATGCCGCGGACGATACGGGCG
>JBQCFV010000785.1:0-2145 GCA_051958695.1 Chitinophaga sp.
TGCCGCAACCTTTCAGCTCTTCGAGTATTTCATTGTCGAGATGCAGCGCTTCCAGCTGGTGCTGCGCATAAAAGCTGGTCAATACGTTATTCCCCGGCACGCGTTCGCCGGTGAACGGCTCGGTGCCTGCGATCACGCGCAGCAGGGTGGATTTCCCCTTGCCGTTCGCGCCGATAAGGGCTATTTTGTCGCCGCGGTCGATCTCCGCGGAGGCGTTCTTTAATATTTCGAGCGGGCCGAACGCTTTGCTGACGCCGTTGAGCGTACAAAGGATCTTGCCGGGCATTTTGTCCACGGAAAAGTTCATCCTGATCTTCGCGGGGCCGCCGTCTACCTGCTCCACGCGTTCGAGCTTGTCCAGCCGTTTGGCGATGCTCTGCGCCTGCGCGGCTTTGGATGCTTTGGCCTTAAAACGTTCGATAAAACGTTCCTGCTGGCGGATGTAATCCTGCTGGTTCTCGTAGGCGCGCTGCTGCAGTTCGCGGCGCAACACTTTTTCTTCTTCGTAATCGGAATAATTGCCGGCGTAGTGGTGCAGCTGCTGCTGGTAAAGCTCAACCACCTTGTTCACCATTTTATCGAGGAAGAAACGGTCGTGGCTCACGATGATCACGGCGCCGTTGTAATTGCTGAGGTATTTTTCGAGCCATTCGATGGAGGGAAGATCGAGGTGGTTGGTCGGTTCGTCGAGCATCAGCACGTCCGGCTGCTGCAGGATGAGCTTGGCCAGCAGCACGCGCATGCGCCATCCGCCGGAAAACTCGTTGTACGGGCGGTCGAGGTCGGCGGTGCTGAAACCCAGCCCTTCGAGCACGGTGGCGGTTTTGTGGCGGATATTGTAACCGTCGAGCGTGTCAAATTCATGCAATTTGTCCGCATACTCGTGCAGCAGCGCATCGTCCTGCGAATGTTCGAGCTTGGCGGTAAGCTCTTCCAGCTCCTTTTCCACTTTCAGTGCCTGCTCAAAGGCGGTCATGCCAACGGAAAGCACGGAATTTTCGGTCTCGAAGCTCAGCAGGTCCTGGTTAAAAAACCCGATGCTCAGGTTCTTGATCTTGTTGATACTGCCTTTCGAAATAGTGTATTCCCCGTTGATGATACGGAGCAGGGTAGACTTGCCGGTACCGTTCAAACCGATCAGGCCTACGCGGTCTCCGGGAATGATGTGCCAGGAAGAATCCTCGATGATGGTTCTTGCGCCAAATTCAAATGTTATGTCCTGCAGGGCGATGAGCATATCAAAATTGCTATTAAACCCGCAAAGATAATATATTTTTGCACCTGTATCCGAGTCAAAATGTATCGAATGAGAATAATACACTATTTATGGGCCCTTGCCGCGGCAGCGGTGTTCACGGCTTGCCAGCAAGGCGGCCGGCAGGAAACCTCCGGCGATTCCGCTACAGCGGCGGATATGCTGCAGGCGCCTTTCAGCGACGAATATTACGATTCCCTGGAAACGGCCATGACGGCCTATTACCAGCTAAGCGGGGCATTGGTGAAAGGGGATACCCTCGGGGCCGATATAGCGGCGGCTGCGCTGAAATATCATCTTGACAGCCTGCCGGTCGCCCGGCTGGGGATCGACAGCAGCCGCATGGTGGCCCTGCTGGTGAACACCGGCAGCATTTCCGCGGAACTGGAAGGCCTGCTGATAGAAAAAGGCGGGCTGGACAGCCGGAGGGCCGCTTTCCAGATGGTGAGCGACCAGCTGTACGACCTGCTGCAAACCACCGGTCTGAAAGGGCATAGCGTGTACCGGCAATATTGCCCGATGGCGTTCAACGACCGCGGCGCGCATTGGCTCAGCGACACCACTGAAGTAGTAAACCCGTATTTCGGCGACCAGATGCTGCATTGCGGCGCCGTGACCGATACGTTGCGTTTCCGGTAATTGATTCCAGCAACAGAACATGCGCGCAACAGCACGTTGAAAAACCATTAGCTTATGTCACTCTCCGTCCGGATCATGCTTTTCGTATATCCATGGCTGTTAATACAACCCGCCGTGGCCCAGCAGGGCTACACGGTGAGCGGCTATGTGCGCGACAGCACCACGGGCGAATCGCTCATCGGCGCCAGCATCGGCATCAAAGGCACTTCGCGGGGCGTGCAGACCAACACTTACGGTTTTTATGCCATCAC
>JBQCFV010000786.1:0-2552 GCA_051958695.1 Chitinophaga sp.
GGCGCAATGTCTTCATGCAAACTGGCGCCGTAAGTGGATTCCATGATGATGTAATCCGCCTGCGGAAATTCCTCGGGGGATTTGAGGATCGCATCGCCATAACGGCCGATGTCGCCGCTGAACGTGATCTGCCGCGTCTTCCCGTCTTCGGTGATGCGCAGGTGCACGCAGGCGCTGCCGATGATGTGGCCCGCGTCCGTGAACATCACTTCCACTCCGTCGGTGATCCTGAACCATTGGCCATAAGGTACGGGACGCAGCTGGTCAATGGCGCGTTTGGCGTCTTCGATGCGGTACAGCGGTTCTATGTACGGTTTGCCTTCGCGGGCGTTCTTTTTGTTCACGTATTTGATATCGTCTTCCTGTATCTCCGCAGAGTCCAGCAACAATATTTCCGTGAGGTCGCGGGAAGCGGGGGTGCAATAGATCTTTCCGCGGTAGCCGAGCTTGGACAGGCGGGGCACCAAACCGGAGTGGTCGATGTGCGCGTGGGACAGCACCATGATGTCCACTTCCGTAGGGTCGAAGCCAAAATCGAGGTTCAGCGGCACCGTTTCTTTTCCCATACCTTGATACATACCGCAATCCAGCAATATTTTTTTCCCGTTCTTCAGGGTGATCAGGTGTTTGGAACCTGTTACCGTACGCGCTGCGCCGTGAAATGTTATTTTCATGTTGAAATTTTTTTAAAGCTCCAGGTGATCTTGAAACGGGCGATCTCCGTTCCGTCGCCGGCGACGCCGGTTACGGAAACCGTAAGCGCCGAGGGATTGCCGGAACGCACCGCTTCATCGATCGCGTGTTGAATATCTTTGCCTGCTTCGCAGGTGAAATAAGTTTGCTGTTTTGCTTTTTTCAGGAAGAGACCTTCCATGCCGGTAACAAGCATGGACACTTTTGCCGGCGCGGCGCCCGCGTAGGCCATAGCCAGCAGCCCGCTGCTCATTTCCGCGGCCATCGCCAGGCATGCGAAATAAGTGGAGCGGAAGGGGTTCTGCGAAAGCCAGCGGAAGGGCACTACGGTAGTGCAGCTTTCCGCGGACATGCTGCGTACCCGCACACCGGCCAGCCAGGCGCTGGGCAGCTTGTACAGGAGGAAAAGCGAAAACCTGAACCGGTTGTCCGCCAGCGCGATAAACCTTTCAATCGTAACAGGTGCGGCCATACGCAGGTTTTAAAGTTGATGCACGTAAGCGTAAATGCCTTGCTGCGCATTCACGTCAGGCTCATTCCCGTTTCTTTCTACAGGGACGTTCCGTATTTCTTCATCCAATATTACGGCATTTGTGTTATCCGCGAGCTGAATGGCGACAATATCCTTCACCTGCCGCCGGTAAACGGGATCGTATATAGGGAAACATACCTCGATGCGCCGGTGCAGGTTGCGGTTCATCCAGTCCGCCGAACCCATGTATATCTCTTCTTCGCCGGTGTTATGAAAGATGAATATCCGCGCATGCTCCAGGTAACGGTCCACGATACGGCGCAGGCGTATGCCTTTGCGCGGCACGATGCAGCAGATGCTCCGCACGATCAGGTCTATTTCCACCCCGGCGTCGGCCGCTGCGTACAGTTCTGCGATCATCTGTTTTTCCTGCAGGTTGTTGAGCTTGATCGTGATCTTTGCCGGCAGCCCATTCCGCGCGTTGTCCGCTTCTCGGCGGATCATGGCGGTGAACCGGTCTACCAGGTTGAACTGCGCCACCAGCAGGTGCTCAAAATGCATAAAGTTGTAACGCGAAGGTGAAATGCCGGTCTGCATGTACACGAACAGCAGCTCCAATTCCTGCGTCATGCCTTTGTGCGCGGTGAGCAGGAGGTGATCGGTGTAGAACCTGGCGGTGCTTTCGTTGAAATTCCCCGTGGCCAGCAGGCCGATATGGTCCCAGTGAAAGCCGCGCTTCCGCTTTACCAGCGCTACTTTCGCATGCACTTTCAGGCCGGGGATGCTGTATAAAATCTTTACGCCGGCCTCTTTCATGCGTTTGGCCCAGCGGATGTTGTTGGCTTCGTCAAAACGCGCTTTCAGCTCCACCATTACCGTTACCTGTTTCCCGTTCTTCGCTGCGCTAATCAGCGCATGCACGATCTGCGAGCCGGAAGCCACGCGGTACAGCGTTACGTAAATTTCCTTTACATCGGGATCGGTGGCGGCTTCGTTGAAATACCGGAGAATATAATCGTATTGCTGGTAAGGCACATGCAGCAGCGCGTCTTTTTTCTTTACGGCGTCCAGCAGGCTGGTATTGCCTTCCAGTGCGGGCACGGATACCGCGGGCATGCGAGGGTATACGCAGGCGGCATTGCCCTGCGGCAGCGGCAGCTCGGCGAGATCTTTCAGATTGTGGTACCTTCCTCCCGCTACCAGCTCC
Source organism: Chitinophaga sp. (assembly GCA_051958695.1). Classification (GTDB taxonomy): domain Bacteria; phylum Bacteroidota; class Bacteroidia; order Chitinophagales; family Chitinophagaceae; genus Chitinophaga. The sequence goes on from JBQCFV010000786.1 coordinate 2,373, forward strand.
ACATGCGCGATGCGGAAATATTCCGCCAGCGAATCGCGCAGCGCATCGGGCATGCGCGCGTCGTAGAGGAAGCGGGTAGGCACGCCCAGCTGGCGTTTCAGGAGCATGCTCTCCACTTTTTCCAGTAGGTGGCCGCTGAACTCGTCCACGTCTATCTCCGCGTCGCGCGTTACCTTGATG
>JBQCFV010000787.1:0-4401 GCA_051958695.1 Chitinophaga sp.
GAACAACGTGGCCACTACGGTAGGCATCAGCATCGTGAGCGCATGGCAGGCACTGGGCAACGGTTCCAATTATTATGGCAGTACTACCGGCAACAACTCCGGCGTATATCCGGACAATGTGATGAAGACCGCTTACTGGTCCGACACCAGGGAGCAGACCTTTAAACTGGTAGGCCTTAACGCAACCAGCAAATACAGCCTGACGTTCTTCGGTGCGCGCGGCGACGTAAGCGACAACAGGATGACCAACTACACTGTCGGCACTACCACTGTTTCGCTGCAGGCCGCCAACAATAAGACGAACACCGTTTCCATCAACAACGTTTCACCCGACGCCAATAACGAGATCGTGGTGAAACTGAAGAACGGCACCGGTTCCGTTTACTCCTACATCAACGCGCTGGTGATACAGGTCAACTATGACGACGGTAACGCTCCGGCGAAACCGACCAACCTGGCGCTCACATCCACCAGCAACGGCGTGAATGTAACCTGGAAGGACGTAGCCTTCAACGAATACGCATACCAGGTATACCGCTCCGCTACCACCGCTGCAGGTCCGTACACACTGCTGAACCCCGCAGGCGGCAACGCGAACGCGACCAGCTACCTGGACACGTCCGCCAAGGCGAACAAAGAATATTTCTATGCCGTAAGGGCCGTGAACGATCATGGCGCATCCGCCTACTCAGATACGCTGAGCATCCAGACCGGCAACAACAACCCGAAACTGGACAGCATTGCCGATGTGATGATCAAGAACAACGAAACGTTTACTATCAACCTCGTGGCAAGGGACGACGAAGGTGACATCCTCACCCTGAAATCCACCAACCTGCCGTCTTTCGCTCACCTGACCGATAACGGCGACGGCACCGGCAGCATCAGCATCACGCCGGCCGCAGGCGACGTGGGCAGGTATGCCAATATGAACGTAGTTGCAACGGACAACCTCGGTGGCAGCACTACCCGCACTTTCACGATACAGATCCGTGACAAGAACATCACCTCCGTATATGTGAATTTCAACCAGTCACCGTCTGCAGACGCGCCCTGGAACAACTTCAACAGCTATCCCGGTGCAAATGCGGCCATCGCCAATCTGGCGGATGAAGCCGGCACGCTGACCGGCATCAGGATCCAGCTGCTGGACGGCTTTACCGGCACCAACGCAGTAGGCGCCACCACTGGCAACAACAGCGGCGTATATCCCGACGCGGTGATCGCCACCAACTACTACACCAGTGAAGCCACGGCAAGAAGGGTCCGGCTGTCTAACCTGCCGACCAACTACCGCTACAACATTACGTTCTTCAACAGCCGCCAGGGCAACGATAATAAAAACACCGTATTTACCGTCGGCGGCTCTTCCGTAACGCTGAACGCAGCCAACAACAGTACCAATACCGTCAAGATCAACGGTATCGCCGCGGACGCTTCCGGTAACATCGACTTTACCGTACACAAAGCCACCGGTGCAGCATACGGTTATATCAGCGCCATCGTGCTCCAATACTACCTGGACGACGGCACACCGCTTGCTCCGGCAGATGCGAAAGCGCAGGCTAAATCCAAAACCAGCATCCAGCTTAGCTGGATGGACAACTCCAACAACGAGACCGGTTTTGAGATCTATCGCTCGCTCGACAACGCCAACTTCACGCTGCTCGGCTCCGTAGGCAATAACGTTACCGCTTATACGGATAACGGCCTCGCAGTGGATTCCCGCTATTACTATAAAGTAAGGGCGCTGAAGAACGATGTGCAGTCAGACTTCAGCAATGTCGCCTCTGCCGCCACATTCAGGAACGCGGTGTACATCAACATGAACGTATTCAATCCTGCAGGCGCTCCGTGGAACAATACCAACAATCCTCCAGCGCAGGATCTTGAATTCCCGAACCTGAAAGACGACAACAACGATAACACCGGTATGACCATGGTGATACAGAAAGCGTTCACCGGCGACAATCCGTTCGGTATGATCACCGGCAACGACTCCGGCATCTATCCTGACAATGTTATCAGCAGCACCTACTGGGTAGACGCAGGTCAGACGGCCGAACTGAAGATCAAAGGCCTGAACCTTGCGAAGAAATACAACTTCGTATTCTTTGCAAGCCGCGACGGCAGCGGAGACAGAACGACCAACTATACCATAGGATCGACAACGGTATCGCTGAACGCAGCGTACAACATCAACCAGACCACGCAGATCAACGACGTATCCCCTGACCCGAACGGCGAGGTTGTGATCTCTGTAACCAACGGCGGTGCATCCATCTTCGGTTACATCGGCGCCCTGGTGATCCAGTCGTACACGCCGGAAGCAAGTGATATCGACCCGTCGCTGATCATGGCGAAAGGTGGAATAGGCACCGATATCGCCACCACAGGCGCTACGGATTTCGAAGTGACCAGGGCTTACCCGAACCCCTTCGCAAATACCGTGAACCTCGAAGTGACGTCCAACGGAAAATCAAATAACAACGCGATTATTACCGTATCGGACGTTAGCGGAAGGGTGCTGTATACGAAGATGCTTGGCAAGCTGCCCGCGGGTACGCACAGGGTAGCACTCGACCTGGGCGCTGCGTCCATCCCAAGCGGCATTTGCGTACTGAGCCTCGTGGACGGAAACAAAACTGTCAAGACCGTTAAACTAGTTAAGAGCAAGTAGCGCACCTTCTGACCAGACTTAAGGTTTGTTACCGAAAAAATCCGGCTCAACACCGGATTTTTTCGGGCTACTCAGATTAAATTATTTTACACTTTAATGAAAGAGAGAATATGGATCTGATTTATTTGTTCAAAGCGTTGATGAAGCGAAAGTGGCTGATTATCATCAGTACGCTGTTAGCCGTTGCCGTAGCCTTTCTGCTCACCATGAAACAGGAGCTGCTGTACAAGTCCACCGCGCAGATCGCGACCGGTTTTACCAGCACCGAACAGGTAAAGCTGAAAGACGAGAGCTTTAACATCTACGAGATCGATTCCAAGTTCAGCAACGTCATCGAATCGCTAAAATCTCCCCGGGTTCTGAGCATGACCTCTTATAACCTCTTGCTGCACGACTTGCAGAATCCCGGCAAGGAATTCAGGAATCTCAGCGAAGAGGATAAAAAAAGCGAAGCTTACCGGTCGATGAACAAGGCAAAAGTAATTGAGCTGCTTACCAAAAAATACAACGAGGAAAAGCTGCTTAGCTCTTATGACCCGGAAGACAGGAAAGTGCTCGAGCTGCTGAAACTCTACAAATACGACCTGGAGACGCTCCGCTACGTGTTGTACACAGGCCGGGTGCATCGCACGGACTTCATCGACGTTACGTATCGATCCGTCAATCCCGAACTGTCCGCCTACATCGTGAACCAGATCGTTACCGAATTTTTCAGGAACCACGAATCGTCGCGTAACCGGCAGACCGTGCAAAACATCGAAACCCTGAAAAAACTGGTAGACCAGAAAAGAGAAGAGCTGGACCTGAAGATCAGCAACATCAAAACGATGGGCACCATGGACGTGTCTGTTGAAAGTTCCAGCAAGCTGGAGCAGGTGAGCAACTTCGAAAACCGCCTTGCGGATGAAAAGAGCCTTTACAACAGCGCCCTGCTGGCTTTGCAGCAGCTTAACGGCAGGCTGACCGAGATGGAAAAAAAGGCCACGCAAAACGCATCGGCCGCCAAATCCCTTAGCAATGAGCTCGCCACCGCCAAAGCGGAGATGAACGCCGCGTACGACGAATACACATCCAAAGGTTCCAATAACCCGGAACTTTACAACAAATACCGCGACAAAAAGAACGAGTACAAGAACAAGCTGCTTTCGCTGGCATCGGCAGCTCCTACTACGTCCGGTACCGTTACACAGGCCGATCTCAACCAGAAAAAAAGCGAGCTGGAATTACAGATCAAGAGCTCGGAGAGGAATATACAGGACTACGAGACAAAGATCCGCCAACTGAATTCCAGCATCGGGGCGGCGGCGGCCAGGAATGCCAACAACCTGGCGCTTCAAAAAGAAGTGGAGCTCGCGCAACAGGAGTATGAAGGCGTAAAAACCCGCTACGACGCCGCGCTGAACAACCGGATCGCGCCGATGGACAATTTCCGCCAGCTGCTGTACGGTCAGCCCGCCGTAGAACCAGAGCCTTCCAAAAGACTTATCATTCTGGCACTCTCCGCCATGGCCATGTTCGTGTTCTGCTGCGTGGCGATCATCTTCATCGAATACATCGACCTTTCCATCAAAACGCCGTCGCAATTCCAGAAGATCACCGACCTGCGTTTGCTCGGTGTGGTGAACAGCATCAACCTGAAGAAGATCACTTTTGAGAACATCTTCCAGGAAGAGGATACGAAAGAAGGCAACGTGGTATTCAGGCAGCTGCGTCGCAAGCTC
>JBQCFV010000788.1:0-6142 GCA_051958695.1 Chitinophaga sp.
CCTTCTTGCAGGCTTTTGCCCATTTCGTAGCTCACGAGGCGGCCGAGGGACTCTTTGTGCGCCCGCAGCGCCTGGCCAACCTGCCGCACTACTTCGCCGCGGCGCGGCGCGGGCCACTGCCGCCATTCGGCAAAGGCTTCGCCTGCCTTGCGGACCACGGCGTCGTAATCGGCGCGGGAAGCGGTGGTTACGCCTGCAATATCTTTTCCGTCCACCGGTGAAAAGGAGACGAGCTTTTCCCCGCCGGCCTCCAGCCAAACGCTGCCTGTTGAAACGCCGCTGTTGGCGGGCTGAATGTCAAATTCCCTGAGAATGTCCTGCATCATGCTGATATCTGTTTTCAATGATGAATTTTTTTTACTTTCAATTCATGAATATCCTGAAAGAACCTTGGCCCTGGTATATTGCCGGGCCATTAATCGGGCTTTCCGTGCCGCTGCTGCTCATTATCGGCAACAAGGCCCTCGGCATTTCCTCTTCCCTCCGGCACATCTGCGCGGCCTGTATTCCCGGCAAAATTCCGTTTTTTCACTATGATTGGAAAAAAGAAAGCTGGAATTTATTTTTTGTCGGGGGCATCGCGCTGGGCGCGCTGCTAACCCTGCTGTTTATGCAAAACGGTGAGCCGGTGAAGCTCAACCCCAATACCATCGCCGCTTTAAAGGCGGCCGGCGTACAGGAGTTCGACGAGCTGCTGCCGGGCGATATTTTTAACTGGGGCAATGCCTTTAATGCCACCGGGCTGGTGTTCTTCATCGCAGGGGGCTTCATGGTAGGCTTTGGCACCCGTTACGCGGGCGGCTGCACGTCCGGTCATTCCATCATGGGCATTTCCACGCTGCAATGGCCCTCGGTGGTGGCTACCGTTTGTTTTATGGCGGGCGGGTTCATTATGACCAACCTGATATTACCTCACCTTATGAAATGGCTGCTGTTATGAAAAACCTGAAATTCCTCTTCACCGGCATGCTTTTCGGCATTATACTCGTTAAATCGGAGGTGATCTCGTGGTTCCGCATACAGGAGATGTTCCGTCTCGAATCGTTCCACATGTACGGCGTGATCGGCAGCGCCATCGCCACTGCCATGCTGGGCGTATGGCTGATCCGCAGGTTCGGCGTACGCACCGTTTCCGGCGAGGAGATCGTGATCCCCAAAAAAACGTTCACCAAAGGCAACATCATCGGCGGCCTGATCTTCGGTTTAGGCTGGGCGATCACCGGCGCTTGCCCGGGGCCGCTGTTCGCGCAGGTCGGCAGCGGGTTTACGGTGGTGCTGGTTACGCTGCTGAGCGCTGTTGCGGGAACCTGGGTGTATGGGCGGTTTCAACATAAACTGCCGCACTGATTGCCGGCAAGCGAACTTCGCGAGCCTGTTACCTGTTTTTTAACTACCGCTTTTCCCATGTTTCGGTGAAAGGTTTTGCGCGGCCGCTACCGGTTCGTCATTTCTTTCCCGTCTGCGCCGAATACGTGCTTTCAAATATCTTGTCCGCATTATTCGCCTCGAACCCTTCGCGGCGGTGCTCCCGGCGTATTTCCGAAGCGGGCAGCTGCGCGAATTGCGGCAGCACCCTTCTTTCCGCAAATTCCACGTAAGAGCCCGCGATCTCGGTCGTTTCGTCGTTCGCGAAAGTGGCCGGTATCATGCGCGCCACGGTGGAGCTTTGTGATAAGCCCTTATCCGGACTGGTCTTTATCTTGCCCCCCGAATCGTTCAGCCGGAATCCCCTTTTTTCGAGGAAGGCGTTGAAATCCGCCACGGTATTGTATCCTGGCTTGAGGTTGTGTACGCTTACCGTGAAATGGTTCAGGTAATAGCGGTTATAGATCACCCAGGCGGCGTATTCGCTTTCCGCGGCCAGCGTTCTGTAATCGGCGATAGTGGGGGTGCGCCAGAGCGCGCTATGCAGGAAGTGGTCCACGGCGGCGCCGTCGTCCAGGTCAAGACTGTCCACCGGGTCGGCCTTTACTTCGCCGGTATAACTATGAATGATGTCCTGCGCCTGCCGGCTGAGGTCTTTCACCCGCAGCTCGCTGATAAAGATGCGCGGGTATTTATCCGCCGGCGGCGCATACCAGTACGCGTCCAGCTTTTTTTCGGGGAAGTCGTAGTAGTCCCTTTTCGTATAGCCGTAATGGAGAAATATCTTTTCGAGCGACTGTATGCCCAAATGCGGCACGCCCAGCGTGCGGAAGGCGATATGATCGTTCTCGATATCGTTGTCGTTCGCGATGATGCCTTCGTCGATCATGGCTTTGATAATAGCGCCCACATCGGGAACGCGCTCTTTATAACGGCTCATCAGTCCGTTCAAAACTGTTTCCAGCGTAGTCATTTCGTATGTTGTAGCAGGTAAATAAATGCAGGTTAATAAGCGGGTGAAGCCGGGCGCTCAAGGCACGTGCGAGCAGGTGCTGCGCAGGAAGGAAAGGAGGGAGAGCTGTATGTTGAGCAATGCGTTCACGGTAGCGAATATAACGATCAATCGGGAATTAGAAAAATGGGAGACGGGTGCTTTTCCCTCCCTTGCATCCGCCGGTAATTAGCACTATATTCACCGGATGAACCGTATAATTCTGATCGCGCTCCTGATACACCTCTCCTGGACGGCCCAGGGCCAGGGGCCGCGTTTTATCAACCGGCAGGACGATGGCTACCGCGGCATCTGGTACAGCATCGGCTCCAGGCACAACGAATATGTCTATAAATACGGCGGCGGCCTCGCCACGTATCCTTCCAATCATTACCCGTTTTCCGTGTACGCTCCCGAAGTCAACAAAACGTTCTTCTGTTACGGCGGCACCGATTCCACCGGTAAAACGCTCCTGCACGAAGTAGGCGTTTTCGACCATGCCACCGGAAAGGTGAGCCGCCCCACGATCGTGATGGACAAAGCCACCGGCGACGCACACGACAACCCGGTGATGCAGATCGACAAACAGGGCTACATCTGGCTGTTTTCCACCTCGCATGGCGTGGAGCGGCCTTCCTTCATCTATCGCAGCAATAAACCGTACGACATCGGCAGCTTTGAAAAAGTGCAGGCGTACAAAGGCAACGAGCCGATGGACAATTTTTCCTACCTGCAGATGTACTACGACCCGGCGCACGGTTTTCTCGGCCTGTTCACGCATTACGAAATGCAGCAGCTGCGTTACGGCAAAAAGAACTGCCGCGTGATCGGCTGGATGACGAGCGAAGACGGCATACACTGGTCCGCCTGGAAAGACCTCGCCAACATGGAAGAAGGGCATTACCAGACCAGCGGGCAATCCAAAGGCCGCGTAGGCACATCCTTCAACCATCACCCCAACGTTAAAAAAGGCGCGGGCCTCGATTACCGCACCAACCTGTATTACCTGCAAACGGACGACTTCGGCAAAAGCTGGGCGAACGTGGAAGGCAAAACGGAAAACCTCCCGCTGCGAATGGGCGATACCTCCGCGCTTGTATGGAATTACGCGACGGAAGGTCTCAACGTCTATATCAACGATCTCAACTTCGACCCGCAGGGCAACCCGGTGATACTTTACGAAACGAGCAAAGGCCCTGAACCCGGCCCGCAGACAGGCATGCGGAAATGGTACACGGCGCATTGGAAAAACGACCGCTGGCAGATATTGCCTTTAACGGAAAGCGATCATAATTACGACATGGGCTCGCTGATGATCAGTGAAAAAGGCGTATGGCACATAGTGGCGCCAACGGCCAACGGCCCTCAGGCTTACAATACGGGAGGGGAGATCGTGATGTGGGAAAGCCGCGACGAAGGCCGCCACTGGCGGTCGAAACAGCTGACGAAACATAGCGAGTACAATCATTCCTACCCGCGCCGCCCGGTAAACGCGCACCCCGGTTTTTACGCCTTCTGGGCAGACGGGCACGGGCGTCAGCCTTCGGCTTCCAACCTGTATTTTTCCGACAGCAAAGGGCGGGTGTACCGTCTGCCGCGGAAGATGACAAAGGATTTTGAAAAGCCGGAGCGGGTGAAATAGGCGTTACTGCGTTTGCCGTCTGGTTCGGAAAATGGAGCGGTTGAGAGCGCTTTCCAGCGGCAAAAAAAGACATTTCGGAATAACCGTTCCGACATTAAAAAAATCCCCGGAACATCACGCTCCGGGGATTTTTTTATGCCTCTCAATACTGCTCCTGGTCGGTCGGGAAGTCCCGTGTTTTGACGTCGTGGATGTATTGTTGCGTGGCTTTGTAGATGTCGTCGTAGAGGTTCAGGTAACGGCGGAGGAAACGCGGTTTGAACTCTTTGTTGATGCCCAGCATATCGTGCATCACCAGCACCTGCCCGTCCACATACTTCCCTGCGCCGATGCCGATCACGGGGATGGTGAGCTCTTCCGCCACCTGTTTGGCGAGCAGCGCCGGTATCTTTTCCAGCACGATGGCAAAGGCCCCGGCTTCCTGCAGCAGCTTCGCATCCGCCAGCAGCTTGCTGGCCTCGGCATCGTCCGTTGCACGAACGGCATAGGTGCCGAACTTGTAAATGGACTGCGGGGTGAGGCCGAGGTGGCCCATAACGGGCACGCCTGCACTGATGATCCGTTTTACGGACTCTATCACTTCCTCGCCGCCCTCTATCTTGATGCCGTGCGCGCCGGTCTCTTTCATGATACGGATGGTGGAGCTGAGGGCTTCCTTGCTGTTGCCCTGGTACGAGCCGAAAGGAAGGTCCACCACCACGAAGCTGCGTTTGATGGCCCTTACGACGGAGGATGCATGATAGATCATCTGGTCGAGGGTAATGGGCAGCGTGGTCTCATGACCGGCCATTACGTTGGAGGCGGAGTCGCCCACCAGCAGGATGTCTACCCCCGCGTCGTCCAGTATTCTCGCCATGGAAAAATCATAGGCGGTGAGCATGGAGATCCTTTCCCCGTCGCTCTTCATCTTTTGCAGGATATGCGTGGTAATGCGCTTGATCTCTTTGTTTACAGCAGACATTGCAATGAGTTTAATGGCCCGGCCGGGCCGGGAATCCACAAAGTTGCAACATAATTCGGATATGCCTGCATTTTTTTGATGTCAGGTAGCGGAGAGCTTGCTGATCTCGTTGTAGAGGGAGCGTACGAGACCGTCGGCCAGGCCGATCTTGGGCACGAATATCTCATCGATATCCATCCAGCGCATCACGTTCACGTAGATCTGCAGGGCGGGCACGATCACGTCCGCACGGTCTTCCCGGAGGTTGTACACGTGGATGCGCTCTTCTACGGTGAAATTGCTGAATTCCTTGTAATAATCCTTCAGCAGGTCGATGGAGAGGGGTTTGCCTTCTTTCTTTTTGGACATGGAAAATATCTTGTTGATATTTCCGCCGGAACCGATGGCCACTACGGGGCCGTAGGCACGCAGCTGCTGTTTGAGAAAGTCTTTCATCTGCTGCCAGTGCGATTCCTGCACCTGGTGCTGCAGCAGGCGGATGGTGCCGATGTTGAACGATTCCTTGAACACAAGACGGTTGCCGCTAAAAAAAGTAAGCTCGGTGGAGCCGCCGCCCACGTCTATATAAAGATATCCCTTGGTTTTATCGAGATTTTCCGCCACATGGTTCTCATAAATATAGGTGGCCTCTTCCTGCCCGGTGATCACGCGGATGTCCATGCCCGTCTCGCTTTTCACGCGCTCAAGTATCTGCATGCCGTTGGCGGCGTCGCGCATGGCGGAAGTGGCGGCGGTTTTGAGGTACTTTACTTCGTACACGTCCAGCAGCAGCTTATAGGCTTTGATGGTGTTCACCAGGCTGTCCGCCCTGTTATCGGAAATGGCGCCGGTGGAAAATACGTCGATGCCTAAACGCAGGGGCACGCGCACCAGGTTCACTTTGGTGAAGTCCATTTCGCCGGACGGTTTCGGGGAAGCCTCCGAGATCAGCAGGCGCGCTGCGTTGGAGCCGATATCTATTGCTGCCAGTTTCATGTTCGGAATAACGATCAACCTGGTCAAAGATATTCAAAACGCTGCGGAAATACGAATCGGAATTGGTCAGGAATACCGCTTTTCGGCGAGGAACTTCGCTATTTCAAGCTGGGAGCGCACTTTACGGCCGCTTGCATGTTTGTATGCGTTCCGCTGCTCATTGTCGATCACGCGCACTTTCACATTGCTGTTGAGCTGTATGTTGAGG
>JBQCFV010000789.1:0-4451 GCA_051958695.1 Chitinophaga sp.
AAGGAAAGCGAACACTACCGCGCCGATGATGGTGGTCTGCACTTTGGTGCGGATGCTCAGCTTTACCAGCGCCCGCAGGTTGGACATGCGGAGACGCGCCTTTATCAGCAGGTCCAGCAGGCTGTATATGGCAATGATGAGCAGGAACAGGCAGAACATATAGGCGAACAGCGTGATGAACTCCAGGAAGTTCGCCACCTTGCGCACCATCACCACCATTTTATCTTTGGACGCCCGGTAATACAGCAGCGAATTTTTCCCTTCCTCTTTGAACACGATGTCTGATGCCGGTATTTCCTGCGCGCCCAGCTGCGTTTTGAAGGGATAATTGCCGTGATTGTTCACCAGCACGCCTTTGTCGTACACGGCGTAAGAATATTGATCCGTGATCTCCTGGCCGAGATCGTCCGCGCCGGATTCTATGAGCAGCTCGGGGTACAGGCGTTCCGGCTGCGCGATCTCCGCTTCGGAGCGCACTTCGTAGAACAGGTAGCCGACGGGCAGGCCGTCCACGCCGGTAAATTCTTTTTTGCCGATATAGCTGTAATCGCGGAAACTCCGTTCGTCGTAATACAGGTCGTTGCCGAGCACATGCGCGAGGGTATTGCCCATGATGCGGCCCTGCAGCGCCACGAAGGGCACGGGATCACCGTTGTAGAGCGGCTGGCCTTCGGCGTCGTAAGTGTAAAAGGTCAGCAGGAAACGGCTGAGGTAACGCGAGAAATATTTTTCGCGCAGCGTGGTTTCCAGCTTTCTTTTATAGCTCCGGGAAGGGGTCTGGAAATACTGGCGCACATAAGTATCCTTGGTGAGCCGCTCCCCTACGTCGTTGAGCAGGGTCTCGATGTACGGGTCGCGCTGTTTGGAAAGATTTTGCGCTACGCGGAGGCGGGTGGTCAGCTCTTTCTGGTTGTTGTAATAGATGAGCACGGCGGAAGTGGTGACGGTCATCATGAGCATCCACATGATGAAGGGCAGCGTGGCGGAGTTGCCGGAAAAATGCAGCTCCAGCAGGTCGAGTATCACTACGTAGCCGAGCAGCCAGAACATGAGCACCACGGAGGCGCTGAAGTCGGGCAGGTTGTAGCGGAAAGCGAGCCATATGAGGCCCACTACGGCCAGCGAAATATATTTGGTGCGGTACTGGAAATCGGTGAGCTGGTTGAGCAGGTAATTGACGATCTGCGAGAAGAACAAAAAGCTGATGGCGATAAAACCGAGGCTCATGCTGCCGATCACGCTGTATTCGTTCAGGCTGAAAAAGTTGGTAACGTCGTAGGAAATTTTCGAGTCGATCACGAGGCTGCGGATCAGGTCGAGCAGGAACTGCCCGGCGATGAACATCACGAGCCCCGCCGCGCCGATAATGAGCCAGCCCTGCCATTTTTTGCGCAGCACCGGCGGATGAATGGTGCGCACATGCTGCCGGAAAAACAGGATAAGCCAGAAAGTGAGCAGCACGTTCAGCGAAAGGTCACCCAGGCTGCGGAACACGTCGTCCTTGGCATAGATGGTAGGTTTGAAAAGGTTGAGCGTGCTGAGGTCTATCGGGAAGGGGTAAATATAGGTCAGCCACCTGAAACCGGCCACCACTACCAGCAGGAACAGGAATCCCCAGCCCGGCGTAAGCTTTTTGGCCATCAGCGTGGCGAACAGGTTGATGAATATGAACACGCAGATGCAGCCCAGGGTGAGCAGCAATACGCTGGCAAGACTGGGCGAATCGTCGGATTTGTTCGGGTCGTAATGCAGGTAGAAGAGAATGGTTTTGTTCACGTCTACTACTGGCAGGCCCGGCGGGCGGTTCTGGATGGTGTATTCCCGGCCGATGGCGGGGCGGCCGTAAAACGAGCTGCCGAGATAATCGTTGCTGATGGCAAATTCTTTCCTGACGGGTATGAGCCCCACGAGATATTTGTCGGGGGCGGGCCGGTAACATACGATCACATAATACCCGTTCACCAGCCGCCGGAAAGTAACGCCGGGAAAAAATCCTTCGTCCACGGGCGGCTGCACGGTATTGGTGCTCCAGAACTTCAGCCGGTGGCCGTATTCCAGCGAATCGTAGGCGAATACGAAGAAGTCTTTCTTCGCAATGTCCTCCACCGTTTCCCGGTCAAAATCCCCGCGGAAAAAGCTGTTCACCAGCGCCGTATCCGCCGCCAGCTCCGCAAACGCCTCCTGCCGGGAGGAGATGTCGTCTTCAAGACTGCGCTGCACGCCATGGGGGGAGGAATAATAGCTCCAGTAATTGTTGAACAGGAACGCGAACGTGAACAGCCAGGCCGCTATGATCAGCAGGTAGCCGTTCCGCAGGATAAAAAACCTTATTTCCCGGATCGTGAGCATATGTTTATTCGCCTTCCTTGATTTTGTTCCAGAGGCCGTCCATTTCCGTCAGGCTCATTTCGTCCAGCCGCATGCCTTGTTCGGCGGCCATTTCTTCCATGCGCTGAAACCGGCGGATGAATTTTTTATTGGTGCGTTCCAGCGCGTTTTCCGCGTCTGTTTTCAAAAACCGGCTGTAGTTCACGAGCGAGAACAGCAGGTCGCCAAATTCGGCCTCCGTTTCCTGCGCATCGCCTGATTCCACGGCTTCCTTCAGCTCCCTCATTTCTTCTTCCACCTTATCCCAAACCTGCTGGCGGTTCTCCCATTCAAAACCTACCTGCCTGGCCTTTTCCTGCAGGCGCATCGCTTTTACCAGCGCGGGCAGCGAAGCGGGCACGCCGCCCAGCACGGACTTCTTTCCTTCCTTCAGCTTCAGCTTTTCCCAGTTCTGCTTTACCTGCTCTTCATTTTCTACCTTTACATCACCGGAAATATGCGGATGGCGGGCTATGAGCTTGTCGCAAACGCCGTTGATCACCTCGGTGATGGTGAACTGCCGCTGTTCGGAACCGATCTTTGCATAAAATACGATATGCAGCAGCAGGTCGCCCAGTTCTTCCTTTATCCCTTTAAAATCCTCCTCGGTGATCGCGTCGGCCAGCTCGTACAGTTCCTCGATGGTGAGCTGCCGCAGCGACTGGATGGTCTGTTTCCTGTCCCATGGGCATTTTTCCCGCAGGTCGTCCATAATTTGCAATAATCTGCTGAAGGCTTGTTCCGGCTGCATAACATTAAATATTAAGGTACTGACGCTAAGAAACGGTAAAATAATGCAAATTCAGGACATGCGCGAGGGTGGAAAAACGGGGCGGTTTATTGTTAATTTCTTTTTCTTGGCGGAATAGCCAATTTAATTAGCTTTGCGGCCTTAGCAAAATCACAAAAGAAACGAATATGAATCCGAAACACGTGGCCCTCATTTCTGCCGAACTGAACATTTCGATGAAGCAGGCTGAGAATACCATGAGCTTGCTGGCGGAAGGCTCCACCGTACCCTTTATCAGCCGCTACCGGAAGGAACAGACCGGCAGTCTGGACGAAGTGCAGATCGGCAAGGTGGAAGACCTGGGCAAACGCTACCAGGAAGTGGACGACCGCCGGGCATTCATCATCAAGACCATCACCGAGCAGGGCAAAATGACGGACGAGCTGCTGGCCAAACTCGAGGCCAGCTGGGTGCTTACCGAGCTGGAAGATATGTACCTTCCTTACAAGCCGAAACGCAAGACCCGCGCCATGGCGGCCATCGAAAAAGGGCTCGAGCCGCTGGCGGACCTTCTTTTTGCGCAGGAAGCCGGCGAGATAGACGAAGCCGCCAAAGGATATATCAACGAACAGGTAGCGTCCGCGGACGAAGCCCTGAAAGGCGCGCGCGACATCATCGCCGAAAGGATCAACGAAAACGCAGAGCTGCGCGACAAGCTGCGCAAGCTCTTCACGCATACCGCCAAATTCAGCTCAAAGGTCATCGAAGGCAAGGAAGCGGAAGGCGTGAAATACAAGGACTATTTCGATTTCTCCGAAGAGCTGCATTCCATTCCTTCGCACCGCGTGCTGGCCATTTTGCGCGCCGAGGCGGAAGGCATTCTATTCGGCAATATTTCTCCCGAAGAAGAGGAAGCGCAAAACATCATCTACAAACAATTCGTGACCGGCAACGGCCCCGCCAGCCAGCAGGTTGAAAAGGCCGCCGCCGATGCGTACAAGCGCCTGCTGCGCCCTTCGCTCGAAAACGAAAGCCGCGCCGCCGCCAAAGAAAAAGCGGACAGCGAGGCCATTGAAGTGTTCGCCGAAAACCTGCGCCAGCTCCTGCTGGCCGCGCCGCTCGGCCCTAAAGCCGTTATTGCGGTAGACCCCGGGTACCGTACCGGCTGTAAAACGGTAGCGCTCGACAACCAGGGCAACCTGCTCGACAACGACGTGATGTTCCCCCTGGAAAAGAACTACAAAGCCGACGCCGCGGAGCAGCTGCTGAAGAGCTGGGTAAAGAAATACGACGCGGCCGCTATCGCCGTGGGCAATGGCACCGCCGGCCGCGAAACGGAAGAATTCATCAAAAA
>JBQCFV010000790.1:0-4687 GCA_051958695.1 Chitinophaga sp.
TTTTTTTGTGGGGGGGGGTGAGCCGCAACCCCGGGCGCCGGCCACGGCGACGCTGCGGGCGCGCGCTTTGCCGATCCATATGGTATTTCGGGAGACAAGCACGGCAACATCTTTATCGCCGACCTGAACAATAACAAGATACGCAAGATCGACGCTGAAGGCATGGTGAGCACCGTAGCCGGCACCGTAAAAGGCTATGCAGACGGAGCAGGAGCCGTAGCGCAGCTGAACGGCCCTACCGACGTATGCGTGGATGCTGATGGAGTGATTTATGTGTCCGACCTGACGAACCATTGTATCAGGAAGATCACGTTGATGGAGTAGATGATTTGGAATAAAATGGGAAGCGGCTGTAATTTTTAATTACAGCCGCTTTTTTATGTCTATGCATTTTATGCCGCAGCAACGTCATGCCTGTTTCTGGTGTTCATGCATTTTCCCGGAGCATTCCCATTTCCTTCAAAAAAGAACATCCCGAAGAATCGGGATGTCGATTGAAAAACAGTGGACAATGAAATAGTCGCTAACTACTTCAAAATCTTTATTTTGATGCTGCGGAAGCTCACGGCGTTGCCGTGGTCCTGCAACAGGATGTGTCCTTTTTCGGCCAGACCGAAGTTCGGGTATTTCTGGTACTTGCTGCGGGCCACGAGGGCTTTGTAAATATTGTCGCCGCGCACGTAACTTACAACCTTATGTCCATTCATCCAATGCTCCACGCGATTATCCGGGTAAACTACCACGCGGCCGTGGTTCCATTCGCCCACTTTTTTATGGGAAGCGTACAGTTTGTAAGCCGGGATGAGGTCGTACAGCGAACCTACTTTCCGGTTGCCGGCCGCGCCCAGCTTGGCGTCGGGGTGTCTTTCATCGTCGAGCACCTGGTATTCCAGGCCGATGGCGGAGCCTTTGTTGCCTTCTGATTCCGTCACGAAATATTTCACGCCGCTGTTCGCCCCTTCGGTGAGCTTGAAATCAAACTCCAGGTCGAAGGCGGAAAACATTTCGTCCGTCACGATGTCGCCCCCGTTGGTGCTTTCAGCGCCGTTGGAAGGTTCCACGTTCAGCACGCCGTCGGTGATATTCCAGCCTTTTGCGGGGAAGGACTGTTTGTACGCGCCGCGCCAGCCTTTGGTGGTAGCGCCGTCCCAAAGCAGGCGGATGCCCTGGCGTTTTTCCTGTTCAGACAGGGTGTTGGGGATATTGTTCACCACAAAAACCGTGTCGTAGGGAGAATATTGTGAGGGAGAGGGATTTTCGATGATGCGGATGTTCCTCCAGCGGATGTTTTTGCCGGCGTCTTCCTGCCTTTTGCCGATGCCGTGTACCTGCAGGGCGATAAAGCCTTTGGGCAGCTCGGCGTCTATCAGGTGAGCGGCGGCAATGCCGTTTACATAAGTGCGGATCTCGGAGCCGCGGCATTCGATGCGGTATTTGTTCCAATCGTGGGGTTTGTAGGCATGCTGGGCGGCAGGGTTCTGGTCCAGCGGGTACAGCCAGCCGCGGCGGCCTTCTTCATAGATACCACCGCTCCAGGCGCGGGGCGAGGGGTCTACTTCCATCTGGTAGCCGTATACGCGCCCGTTCTTGTATTCGGGTTTGCTCTGGCTGCGGAACTGGATGCCGGAGTTGAAGTCCTTGTCCAGCTTGTACTCCACTTCAAAAATAAAGTCGCCGTATTCTTTTTCGGTGGCCAGGAACGAGTTGGGCTCGTTCAGCACGGTGGTGCCCACGATCTCCCCGTTTTTGGCTTCATAGATCGCTTTGCCGTTGAGTTGCTTCCAGCCTTTGAGGTCTTTGCCGTTGAAAAGCTTTTGCCATTTGCCCTGGGCCGATGCGGCGGTGATCCATAAGAGGCCGCATGCGAGAAGGATATACTTTTTCATGTGGAAATAGATTTGTATCAGCAAAAGCTGCCGTTTGCAATCCGGGTCGGTGCATTGGCCGCTTCCGTTTTTTATGATTTTTAAAGTTGACCGATGGTGGAGGCGCCTTCCCGGGAAACGCCCTGCTAAGCTGTTCTGCACCAGCAAGATGAGCTGTAGTCGGCTCCCAAGATAGAAAAATCTCACCAATATTTGCAAACGATTGCAAAAAGAATATTCTGCCGGTTGGGCGGGCTGGGTATTGCCCCCGGCCGGAACATGACCAGAATCAGGAGAAAATATCGGCCGGGGTGTTCCGGAATATCGCTCCTTTACTTACCTTTGCAGCCAAAAATAAGGGGTTTTAATGCTTCTTATGTAAATCTTTAAAATATATGTCTGGACAGCTTAAAGAAGTTCGTAACCGTATTAAATCCATCCAGTCTACCCAGCAGATCACCAAAGCCATGAAAATGGTGAGTGCGGCCAAGCTGCGCCGCGCGCAGGATGCCATTCTGCAGATGCGCCCGTATGCCGAGAAGCTGCAGGAAATGCTGCAGAACATCGTGAGCAACAGCGAAGGCGATTTCGATATGGCGCTGGCCGCCAACCGGCAGGTAGAGAAGGTGCTGATCGTGGCTATCACCTCCGATCGCGGTTTGTGCGGTGCTTATAACTCCAATATTATCAAGCTGACCAAACAGACCATCCGCGAAAAATACGCCGCCCAGTTCGCCAAAGGTCATGTGGACATTCTTCCCATCGGCAAAAAAGCCTGGGAGCATTTTGTAAAGAACGGCTATAAAGTGAACGAAAGCTACTGGAGCCTGTTTTCCCAGCTTACTTTCGAGAACGTAAAAGCGGCCGCTTCCGTAGCGCTGGACGGTTTTATCAAAGGCGAATACGACGCGGTGGAGATCATCTACAGCGAGTTCAAGAACGCCGCCACCCAGCGTTTCAAGGTGGAGCAGTTCCTGCCCATCGCGGAGGTGGAGAATAAAGAAGGCAAAAAACAGAAGGCAGACTTCATCTTCGAGCCGGAAAAAAATGCCCTCGTAGCCGAGCTGATGCCGAAGATCCTCAATACCCAGTTCTTCAAGGCCGTGCTGGACGCGCATGCTTCCGAACACGGCGCGCGCATGACCGCGATGGACAAAGCGACCGACAACGCCGGCGAATTGCTCCGCAGCCTGAAGATCGAATACAACCGTGCCCGCCAGGCCGCGATCACAACGGAACTGACCGAGATCGTGAGCGGCGCCACGGCCCTGATGGGTTGATCTTATTCACAAATAATCAACAGCACTTTTTTTATATTTCTGAAAGAATGTCAAAGGTCTTATTTTCGGCCTTTGACATTTTGGTTTCAAACCACCGTCCATGGAAATTTCCCAGCTCATTCCGCATGTAGAAGCATTGATCTTTGCCGCAGACCGGCCCTTGCCGGTAGCAGACATACTGGAGCTGCTCAACAACGCCCTGGCCTTCCTGGAAGACCGGGCTACGCAGGAACAGGTGGAGGCCGCCATCGAGGCCATCCAGGAGAAGTATAATTCCGAATTTTATGCCTTCAGCATCCGCGAAAGCGGCGGCGGGTACCAGTTCCTCACAAAAAAGGATTATTACCAGACCGTTGCGCAGCTGAACGGCGAAAAGTTCCTCAAACGCCTGTCCACCGCCGCGCTGGAAACGCTGGCCATCATAGCGTACAAACAGCCCATTTCCAAAGGCGAGATCGAGCACATCCGCGGTGTGAGCACGGACTATTCCATCACCAAGCTGCTGGAGAAGGAGCTGATCGTGATCTCCGGCCGCAGCGAGGAGCTGCCCGGGAAACCCTTATTATACGCTACTTCCAAAGCATTCATGGATTATTTCGGGATCAATTCCCCGGCCGATCTGCCAAAGTTGAAAGAAGTGTTCGAAGAAGATTTCGTGCCGCCCACGCAGCTGACGCTGGATACGGAGGAGCTGCGCGTTGAAGATGTGACCGACGACAAAGGCCATCTGGTGATCTCCGAAAATGGCGAGCTGACGGAAACTACCACGCTTACCGTGGACGATGAAGCGGAGGAAGCGGACGGGCTGGAAGGCGCGGTGGAGGAGACGGATGAAGAAGGAACGCCTTCTGAGGAAGTGAGTGAAACGGAGGGGGGAGCATCTTCTGAGGAAGAATTGGAGTCGTCTGTAGAGGTGGATGAAGGGGAAGTTGGGAGTGAAGAAGCTGATGTGGATAGTGAGGCGGGAGAAGAAAGTGAAGTGGGTGGGGATGTGGAGGAAGATGATGAAGAAGATGAAGGAGGAGATGATAATGAAGATGTGGATGATGATGACGAGGATAATGAGGGAGATGATAAAGAAGATAATGAGGAGGAAGAAGATGAAGAAGGAAATGATAATGAGGATGTGGATGATGACGACGAGGATGAGGATAATGATGAAGACGATGATGAAGAGGAAGAAGATGAGGACGATGAGGACGAAGAAGATGACGATGAAGATGAAGAAGGAGATGATAATGAAGATGTGGATGATGATGACGACGAGGATAATGAGGGAGACGATAAAGAAGATGACGTCGAAGAGAAAAAATAGCGAAATCGGAAAACTGATAATAAACTTAGTTGTCTAATGGTGTTAACACCTTTAAATAGAGCATATATATCCCTGATGAATGTTGAGGGCAGGTATTAGCACCTTTCCTTACAACGTATATTTCGCTGGTGAATCTCGACGGCAGGTGTTAACACCTTTCATTACAACGTATATTTCGCTGGTAAATCTCGACGGCAGGTGTTAACACCTTTCATTATGCCATACAC
>JBQCFV010000791.1:0-3539 GCA_051958695.1 Chitinophaga sp.
TCAAATTTATTATCATATGCCCAGCCGTTTTGCGTTTGCACGCAAAAATAGCACTTTTTAGCTTACCACGAGATAAAAGCACCGTGGGGAAAGGGATTAAATGCCCTTTCCCCACGGTGCCGGGGAAAACAAGAATGGGCCCGGGCATCTACGCCCCACTCCGAAGGCGTTTTCACGATGCTTCACCGGCCGCCAACTTATGTTCAGCCCCCAACCGGACTCCGGTCTTTTTCGCTAGACCTGCTGAAGCTGGCTTCTCAACCTTTCGTTCGCCAAATTCAAATTCTGCATCCATCGCGAAACCTAATCCTTCTTCGCCACCGATTCGCTGATCGCCTTCGCTTTTTTCAACAGTTGTATATACTCCGCCCTGTATCCTTCCGGATCATCTCCCTTTGCGCCCGCCGCCAGCCGGATGGCTTCATCATACCGCGATTCGCCGGCATGCGGGCTGTTCCGCAGCAGCATGCCGAACTGGGCAACGGAGGCGGCTAAACGAAAATCTGCGGGGCAGGCCGAAATGTCTTTGGCGCCGGGTTGCAGCACTTCCTGCAACAGCTTGCTGGTATTGCCCTGCGGCGTTTTGTACCGGACTTTTACCGTAAGCACTTCCCGGCTTTGCATTACCCGTGCAGGAGCGGCCGGCTGCTGGTATTTCAGCGGGTCCACGGTACCGCCTTCGGGCATCTTCACGCCCGCCGGCACGATCTCGTACAGCGCCGTAACGGTATGACCGGAGCCCATGTCGCCCGCGTCTTTTTTATCATCGTTAAAATCCTCTTTCGCCAGCATCCTGTTCTCATAGCCGATCAGCCGGTAACCCGCTACCTGCGCGGGATTGAACTCTACCTGCAGCTTCACGTCCTTTGCAATGGTGAAGAGGGTGCCGCCGAACTCCGTCGCAAAAGTACGGCGGGCCTCTTCATAATCATCGATATAGGCATAATTCCCGTTCCCTTTGTCCGCAAGGGTTTCGAGATGATTGTCTTTATAGTTGCCCATGCCGAAACCAAGCACGGAAAGAAATACGCCGTGCTGTTTTTCTTTTTCGATGAGCTTTTCCAGCTCGCTGCCGCTGGAGATGCCCACGTTGAAGTCTCCGTCCGTAGCGAGTATCACGCGGTTATTGCCTTCCTTCATGAAATTTTCCCGCGCAATGCGGTAGGCCAGCTGTATGCCTTCGCCGCCTGCCGTGGAGCCGCCGGCTTCCAGCTTGTTCAATGCGGCAACGATGCGGGCTTTCTGATCCCCACGCGTGGAAGGCAGTACAACGCCCGCCGCGCCCGCATACACTACAATGGACACACGGTCCTGCGGCCGAAGCTGCTGCACGAGCAGCTTGAACGCTTCTTTCACAAGCGGCAGCCTGTTGTCCATATCCATGGAGCCGGACACGTCCAGCAGGAACACGAGGTTGGAGGCGGGAAGGTTATCGGTGGGAATACGTTTGCCCTGTATACCGATGCGCACCAGCTGGTGGGCAGTGTTCCAGGGGCAAACGGCTAAATCCGTGTGAATGGCTACCGGATGTTGATCTTCCGGCGCGGCGTAATGATAATCGAAATAATTGATGAGCTCTTCGATCCTCACCGCATCCGCATCGGGCAGCTGCCCGTAGGCCAGCGCACGGCGCACGATGGCGTATGAGGCGCGGTCCACGTCCGCCGAAAAAGTGCTCAGCGGCTCGTTGAGCACGGTATGATAATTATTTTCGCTGATGCGGCTGAACTCATTGGTGACCGGGGCTTCCGCGTATGCGTACACCGGGGCGGGCATTCGTTTGTAGGATTTATGTTTCCGGGAACCCCTGACGGTCACCGCCGCAGTCATATTCGCCTTTCGCATCATCGCGTAACCCGTTACCACTACTTCTTTCAGCGCCGTTTGCGTTTCCTGCAGCTCGATGCGCACGCTGGTATCGCTCGTGGAAAACCGTTGCGTAAAAGGCATATACCCGAGATATAATACCTGGATCGTTACGGAGTCTGCGGCAGAGCTGAACCGGAAGCCGCCCGCCGAATCGGTGACGGTGGTAAAACGGGTGCCGGAAAGGATTACCTGCGCGCCGGGAAGCGGCGACTGACCGGCGGCGGACACCACCTGCCCGGTGATGGTCTTTGTGGTGGGATGCTGCGCATTGGCGTACAGTACAGGGAATGCGGCCAGCAAAAGCAGAAGCAGTTTTTTCATAACAGTTCGGGTTTGGTTCCGGGGTATAGATGCGGGGACCGGCACTTATTCCATAAAATATTTTTTGAGGCCGTTATCTTTGCACAAATTCGCAGCCATGGTATATAATGTAATCGGTTTGATGTCAGGCAGTTCGCTGGACGGGTTGGACATTGCTTTTGTGGAGCTGAGCGAGGTGCGCGGCCAATGGGGATATGTGATCCACGCGGCGGAATGCCTGCCTTACGAAGCCCGCTGGGCGGAAGACCTTAAAACCGCGGTGGACCTTTCCGCACGCGATTATCAGCTGCTGCATACCGCTTACGGCCACTATATCGGCCGGCAGGTAAAAGAATTTATCCAACGCCATCACCTTGAGCACCGGGTGCATTTTATCGCATCGCACGGTCATACCACCTTTCATATCCCCGAACAAAAAATGACCGCTCAGCTTGGCGACGGCGCTGCCATTGCGGCGGAAATCGGCCTGCCCGTTATCAGCGACCTCCGCTCGATGGATGTCGCGCTCGGCGGACAGGGCGCGCCCATTGTGCCCATCGGGGAGAAGCTGCTGTTCCATGGTTACGATTACTGGCTGAATCTCGGAGGCATCGCGAACCTTTCCGCGAAAAACGAATACGTATACCACGCGTTCGACGTATGCCCCGCCAACCGTGTGCTCGACGCATTGGCCGCGGCCCTCGGCAAAAGCTACGACGAGAACGGCGCGCTGGCGTCCGGCGGCGTGGCCGACAGCCAGCTGCTGGAAGCGCTGAACGCGCAGCCTTATTACGTCCAGCCATTCCCCAAATCACTCGCGAACGATTTTGGCACGGAGGTGATATTGCCGCTGATAGGAACTTACACCTTATCCGTGCAGGGCAAGCTGCGCACATACGTAGAGCATATCGCGCAGCAGATCGCGGCGGCGGTAAAAGCCGTGTCCGGCGAAAACACGCAGGAAAAAAAGCTGCTGGTAACCGGCGGCGGCGTGTTCAACCACTTTCTTATAAAGACGGTCAAATCGCAGCTGGAACCTTTGGGCATTACGGTGGTAGTGCCCGACGAACAGACCGCCGCCTATAAAGAAGCGCTGGTAATGGCATTGATCGGCGCATTGCGGTGGCGCCAGCAGCCGAACGTGCTTAGCTCCGTAACCGGCGCGAGCCGCGATTCGGTAAACGGTGCGTTGTATCTGGGAGAAGGGTAACGTCTATTCTTCTTCGGGAAGCGCCAGTTCCTCGAACGTAAAATTGTCCCCGTTAAATAATCCTTTGTCGCTTAATTTGAGATGAGGGATCACGAGCAGCGCCATAAAGGACAGTGTCATGAAAGGCGCGACCAGCTTGCATCCCAAAGCCTTGGCCGCT
>JBQCFV010000792.1:0-10659 GCA_051958695.1 Chitinophaga sp.
CTTGCGGTCCCAGCCGCCGTCCAGCCATCGCTCGCAGATAGGGCCGTAGCTGGTGAACAGCTCGGTGAGCTGTTTTCGCATGTCATCGATATACGGCTGCGGATCTTTATTTTTGTAAGAAGGCTCATGCCGGTCCCACAACGAATAATAAATGGCGAACTGCAGCCCGTATTTTTTGCAGGCGTCGGAAACGGCTTTCACCACGTCCGTTTTCACGGGCGATGCGGCAACGTCGTAGGTGGTGTATTTGCTGTCCCACAAGCAGAAGCCGTCGTGATGTTTGGTGATGAGCATCACATACCGGAAACCGGCGTCGCGCGCGGTGCGCACCCATTGATCGGGATCGAGCGCCGTTGGGTTGTATTTTTCCACCGGAATAGTGCCGTCCGACCATTCCACATCGGCGAAAGTGTTCACGCCAAAGTGAATGAACATGCCGTAACCGCGTTCGATCATGGCGCGCTGGGCCAGGTTGGGGGAAGTGCCGGGTTGCTGCACCTGGGCGAAAAGGTGAATACAGTATATGCAGGTCAGCAGGCTGGTGACGAGGAGTTTTTTGATGGTGTTCATGGGTCGGCTTTTTTGTTTTATCCGGGAGTAGCGCCGGGGCTGATGGCAATAATACGATAAATGAAGGTCGGATGATGGTAGTGAATTAGCAAAGAATAAGCCTTATTTTAGCACCAAACAAATTCCCGTATGAAGATCTTTTCATTTCTTGCCGCACTCTTGTGCTGCATCAGCGGCGCGTATGCGCAGCAATACGACGAATCGAAAGTACCCGCCTACACGCTCCCCGATCCTTTGCAGACCCTGTCCGGGCGGCAGGTAAGGAATGCGCGCACCTGGGAAAAGGTACGCCGCCCCGAAGTGCTCCGGTTGTTTGAAGACAACGTTTACGGGCAAATGCCGCGCGACTTTGACAGCATCCGTTTTACCACCGCGCGCGAGGACGCGCAGGCGATGAACGGAAAGGCGCTGCTGAAAGAGACCGATATCACCATT
Organism: Chitinophaga sp.; assembly: GCA_051958695.1. GTDB lineage: Bacteria > Bacteroidota > Bacteroidia > Chitinophagales > Chitinophagaceae > Chitinophaga. Next base: position 1,006 of record JBQCFV010000792.1, read on the forward strand.
TACCGCGCGGGAAAATCCGTTTCCATCCACCTCACGCTTTTTGTGCCCAAACAGGTTTCCGGGCCGGCGCCGGTGTTCCTGCTGATCAATAACCGCGGCAAAGAAAATACCGATCCTGACAGGAAAACCAAAAGCGAGTTTTGGCCCGCCGAAATGGTGACGGACAGCGGGTATGCCATCGCGGCGTTCCAGGTCAGCGATCTTGCGCCGGACAACAAAAAAGATTTCGCGAACGGCATGCTGCGGCTCTACCCGGAGCAGCTAAAAGCCGCCAACGGCATGAAGGCCATCGGCGCCTGGGTCTGGGGCGCGTCGCGCGTGATGGATTATTTTGAGAAAGAGCCGCTGATAGATGCAAAGAAAGTTGTGCTGGTGGGGCATTCGCGCGGGGGGAAAACTTCGCTCTGGGCGTCCGCGCAGGACAAACGTTTCGCTATCTGCGTATCCAACTGCTCCGGCAACACCGGCGCCGCGCTTGCACGGCGGCAATTCGGCGAACGCATCAAAAGGATCAATACTTCCTTCCCCCACTGGTTCAGCGATAACTACAAAAAATACAACGACCGGGAAAACGATCTGCCGGTAGACCAGCATATGCTCATCGCGCTGATAGCGCCGAGGCCCTTATACGCCACTAACGCCACGAAAGACCTTTGGGCCGATCCCACCGGCACTTTCCTCTCCCTGAAAAACGCGGAAAAGGTGTTTGCGCTTTACGGCCTCAAATCAGCGCTGCCCGCCACGCCCCCGCCGGTGAACGAAGCGGTGGAACATTCCATCCTCGGCTATCACAACCGCGAAGGCATACACAACATGACGGAATTTGACTGGCGGCATTTTATCCGGTTCGCCAATATTCATTTTAAAGGGAAATGAGAACTTCTTCCCAAACAGAAAAGGCCTGCACGATCGCAGGCCTTTTCTATTATAAATACTAACAAACACGTCAAATTTATTTCCAGTTGAAAACCCGCACGAAATACGGCCTGTAACGGTCCGCGCTGCGGGGTGTATTGAAGTTGGTGGCGAAATCGGTCGGGTTGATGTTGTATGAGATCACCAGTTCCCCTTCCCTGCTCAGCGCATGATGCACGAACGCGTTATAGCTGATGATGTCGCCGCTGTATTTATCGGGAATGTGATAAAGCGTGCGTTTGTTCGTCCAGGGGCCAACGGGCGTGGCCGATTCCTGGATGTAAATGTCCAGCCCGAAAAGATGCTGCTGGGATACGAGGTAATATTTCCCGCCGTTATAAAACACGTTCGGCTGCGTGATGTCGCTGCACACGCTGTATTTCTCCGGCGTGGCGCTCCACCCGTTCTCCCCGTAATATTCCCATTGACCGGTAAGGTCATGACCAGCCGCGCGGGCCACGTACATGAACGTGGTGAGGTAACCGTTCTCGGTGGTGTACATGTAAGTATAGCCGTCCGGCGCTTTTACAGCGCCCGCGCTGTAATTCCCGAAAAGGTCTTTGTCTTTGACGATGTGGTTGAGCTGCATGGAAGGCAGGTCGAATATGGCAAGATCGGTGCTCACGTGCAGGAATCCCCACATGCCGTCGCCGTTCTTTTTAACATGACTGAGCAGCATCTGGAATTTTCCGTCGTGCACCTGACCGGCGCCGGGCCAGTACCAGTCCTGGTCTTCGGGCGCGTCGCCGTACTTTATCCAGGTCTGGCTCTCCCTGCCTTTGCCGGGGTTGAGCTGTACAAAACTTTGCAGCGAAGTATCCAGTTGCAGGTGCGCGGCGTTGCGGAGCATCACGTTGTCCGTGCGGTTGCGGTCGGCGCTAACCTGCCCGAAAAAGCTGTCCTGGAACGACCAGAGTATGCGGCCGTCCGGCAGCAGCACGGAGTAGCAGCCGTCGCCGCCGTTCCAGTTGCTGTAGCGGGTGAGGTATTCGTTGTAGTCGAGGTCGCTGTACACGGTCACGCGCGGGTCCCAGCGGCCGAAGCTGTTGAGCAGCTCCAGGCGCGGGCCTGCGGGCTGTTCGGCTTTATTGACGATGCTTACGTACCAGTATTTGACGATGCCCGCTTCCGATGTAACCCTGTAGCGGTACCGGTTCCCGTTCGCTGCAAAATCCACCTTCACGCCTTTGGCCGGCAGCACTTCCGCGCCTTTTGAAACGGTTACCACCGGGCTTACTGCGCTCAGGTCGGGCTCGCCTTCCACGTACACCGTAATGGTAGCTGAATCCGGGCCGTTCACGATCTGCGCGTCGCCCACCTGGCCTTCGGGAAGACGGAAGGAAATGATGGCGCGCTCATAACTCTTATAGCCGTCCAAAGGGCTTTTCATGCAGGAGGTGAGTACACCGCCGGCTATCAGCAGCATGATCATTTTGTTCATAATATTTTTATTTAAAGCCGATCTGGATACCCACGTTCACCACCCGCTGGTTGATATAAGCGTCGCCCGCGGTGTTGCTGGATACTTCGGGGTCCTGCTGGTATTTGTCGTAATTGGTCCAGGTGAAAAGATTGTAAGCGCTCATGTAAAGCCTTGCGTTGTTGATGCGGTTGGGCAGCCAGCGGCTGGGCAGCTGGTAGCCGAGGTCCACGGTTTTCAGGCGCACGTACCGCGCATCTATCAGCCAGAAATCGGACATATAAGTACGCGCGCTGTTCACGGTGGTGGGATTGCTCGTCAGGCGCGGGAACTGCGCGTTGGCGGCGTTTTCCGGCGTCCATCGTTCCTGGTGGATGGGCTGGAACTGGCTCTGGAACGTTTCGATACCGGTGCCCACCACGCTGAAGCTGTAGCCGAAAGATCCCTGGAACAGCACGTTCACGCTAAAGCCTTTGTAGTTCGCGCCCAGCGTAAGACCCAGCACGGTGCTGGCAAGATTGGGCTTGCCGATGGGGCCCTGGTCGTTGTTGTCGATCACGCCGTCGCCGTTGATGTCCCTGTACTTGAGATCGCCTGCCTGGATGGGATATTCGGAAAGCGGCGTGGCGGGTTTGTCGTGATCGTTGGCCAGTATCTTCGCCACGTCTTCAGGCGTGTAATAACCAATAAACGTATAGCCAAAGGGCTGATCGATGGGCAGGCCGGTCTGCGCCAGCCAGGGATACGCAGGCTGCGCTTCGTCTTTAAACAGCACTTTATTCTTGAAATACTGGAACACGAGGCTGGTATTGAAATTCACGTTACGCACGCTGCCGCGGTAATTCACTTGTCCGTCGAAGCCCGCGTTGCTGGTCTTTGCCACGTTGGTAGGACTGAAGCCGATGCCGAGCATGTTCGGCACGGAGCCCTTCCTCACGAGCTGGTCGTAACGGATGTCGTGGAAATAATCGATCGTAAAGGAGAGCTTGTCCTTGAACAGGTTCACGTCAATACCGATGTCCGCTTTTTTTGCTTTTTCCCAGGTCACGTCCAGGTTGCCCAGCTCGCCTTCGTAGATGGACTCGTTCTGCGTATGGTTCTCGCCGAAGGAGTAGCCGCCTCCCGGAGCGTATTCCTGGCGGAAAAGGTAACGGTTGCCGGAAGTAACGTCCGAGCCTACCACGCCGTATGAGCCGCGGAGTTTCAGGAGGCTGATGGAAGAAATGTTGTCTTTGAAGAACGGCTCTTCAGAAATGCTCCAACCCACGCCCACGGCGGGAAAGAAGCCGTTCCGTTTTTTTGCCTGGAAACGGTCGGAGCCGTTGTAGGCGCCGTTGAAATCGAGCAGGTATTTCTGTTTGTAGTTATACCCCACTTTGAACGAGAAGCCCCTGAAGTTCGCCGGAATATCGGATTTGAAGGAAGCGCTCTGCCGGTTGTACAGCGCCAGCGCGTTAAACGCATGATCGCCGAAATTGCGGGCGTAGTTGAAGAACGCCTGTACGTTCACGTTGCGGCTGTAGAGATCGGTGTTGCCGGTTACGCGGTATTTCTGCAGGCGGTAATTGCCGCGCGGGTCCAGCGTATACGAGCCGTCGGCGGGGTTGTAATAAAAAGACGGGGGCTCCGCTTCGCGGAAAAGGTTCCTTGAATATTGTTCGATACCCGCGTAGGCGACGCGCGCGGTGAAGGAAAGCCCTTTCGTCAGGAAATCGAGCTGCTGCTTGGCGCCGAACAGCACGTTAAAGTCCGTTCTTTTGCTGCGGCTGTAACCGCCGTTCGCCAGCCGCGCGTTGAGCGTGGGCAGTGCGTCCTTCGTGTCCACCGCGTAAGCGTAGGTTCCGTTCGGGTTCATCATCGGCGCCGAGTAAGGATGTATCTTTTCGAAGTTGTATACTTCAGATACAACGTTGGCCGCTCGCGGCTGGTTGATGTCGCCAAAGCGGGTAGTAAGGTCGAGCCGGAGGGAAAGCGTTTTGGTCGCCTGCATGTCCAGGTTGGAGCGGAAATTATAACGGCGGAAAAAATAGTTGGTGTTCACTTCGTTCCTCGGGTCGGAAAAATCTTTCACCAAACCGTTCTGCGTAAGGAAGCCGCCGGAAACGAAATACTTCACGGCTTCGGTGCCGCCGGAAATGTCCACGTTGGTATTGGCCTGGTACGCATGTTTTTTGAATACGGCGTCGTACCAGTTGATATTGGGATGACCATAAGGATCGTTGCCGTTGCGGAACAGCTCAAGATCTTCGTCCGTAAACTTCAGCGGCAATCCATCGTTTTTGTAAGCTTCATTCACCAGCAGCGCGGTGTTGTAGGAATCGAGGAACGTGGGCGTTCTCACCGGCGACTGCTGCCCTGATTCCACGCGCACGTTCACCTGCGGCCGGCCACTTTTGCCGCGGCGGGTAGCCACTACCAGTACGCCGTTCGCGCCTTTGATGCCGTATATGGCGGTGGTGGACGCGTCTTTGAGGATGGAAATGCTTTCGATCTCGTTTACATTGATCTGCTGCAGCTGGTCGTACGAATACTCGATATCGTCCACGATGATGAGCGGTTTGTTACCGTCGGAATTGAGGGAGCTGACGCCGCGGATAAAGAAGTCAGAAGCGTCTTTGCCCGGCTGGCCGGAGCGTTGCTGCGAAACAAAACCGGGGAGTTTCCCCATCAACGCGTTCTGCACATTGGCGGTAGGCACGTTCCTGATCTCGGCGCCGGTGATGGCGCTTACCGCGCCGGTGCTGGTAATACGTTTGGCGGCGTTGAAACCGACGATCACCACTTCGTCAAGCCCCTGGGTGGAGGGCTGCAATACCACGTCGATGGCGGTTTCGCCGGCCACGTCGATCTCCTGGGTGGAGAAGCCGATGAGCTTCACGATCACCGTATGCGAAGTGCCTTTCAGCGTGAGCGAGAACCGGCCGTTGGGATCGGCGATCACGCCGTTGGTGGGCACGCCTTTTTCGGCGATGGTAGCGCCGGGCAGCACGCCGTTCATGTCTTTAACGGTGCCGGTGATCGTTTTTTGCTGGGCCGCAACGGTAAAAGGCATGGCGGCCATCAGCAGGAGGAACAGTATAATATTTTTCATCTTTTTCAGCGTTATGATTCATGAAAGGAATAGGGCTCACCAGCCCGGGTTCTGGCGCATGTTGTCGTTCTTCACCACTTCGTCGTAAGGGATGGGATAGAAATACATTTTCGGCGCGAGGAACACGGGTTTGAACACTTCCACCTTGCTGTAATTGAACGCGGGCCCGTCCTTGATGATGCTCATGCCATGCAGCGGCTGCCCGTACACCTGCTGCGCGATCTTCCAGCGGCGGATGTCCCAGAAGCGGTGCTCCTCGAAGGCCAGCTCTATTCTTCTTTCGTTGCGTATCACTTCCCGCATCTGTCCGGGCGTCATATTTTCTTTGAGGCCGTACATGCCGTCCGCACCGGGGTCGATGCCCGCGCGCTGGCGCAGGTCTTTCAGCACCTGGTACACCTCGTCCGTAGCGCCGTTGTACTCGTTCTCGGCTTCGGCGAAGTTGAGCAGCACTTCGGTGTACCGCAGTATGATCCAGTCGTGGCTGGTGTTGGCGTACTGCGTGGCGTTCTCGAAATTGCCCATAAACTTGCGCATGTAGTAAGAGGTGCGTGTGCCGGGCTCCTGTCCGCCGGGCCTATGCTGGCCGCCTTCGAAGGTCTGCAGCTCCACGCCCAGCCAGCGCGCCCCGTTATACAGGATGCTCATGGCCAAACGCGGATCGCGGTTGGTATAGGGATCATTGGAATTGTAGCCGGATGCCGGGTCGGTAATGGGCAGGCCCGTATTCATCGGGAAAGCGTCTACCAGCTCCTGCGTGGGATTGGTACGCCCGCGCGCTACGCTGGCGAAACCCACGGGGCCGTTGGTGCTTTCGATGCGTGTATTATTATCTTCCTGGCGGAAGAAGAGGATCTCGCTGTTGTTCTGCGTAATAAATACGTCTTTGAAAGACGGCAGCAAAGAAAAATGATGCTCTTCGATCAGCTCGCGGGCCGCGTCGGACGCCGCTTTCCAGCGTTCCTTATCATAGCTTGCATAACCCGTAAGCGCATTGCCGGCCTCGATATTCTCACCCTTATACAAAGGACTGGCCGCATATAGCAGCACGCGCGCTTTCAGCGCCTGCGCGGCCCCGCGGGTAGCCCGGTGGCTGTTCAGCTCGGGCGCGGCGATGGGGTTCGGCCGAAGACTGTCCCTGATCGCATCGCATTCACTCACGATATAGTTCACGCAATCTTCAAAAGAGCTGCGCGCCACTTCCACATCGTCGCCCAACGCCCGCACTTTGTCCCCCATCAGCGGAACGCCGCCGTAACGTTTCAGCAGTTCAAAATAGAACAGCGCGCGGATGAACCGGGCTTCGGCCTTCCACGCAAAACGGACAGAGCTGCCGTTGGGCAGTTTTTCCTTCACGGGCGACACGTCGATATTGGATACAAAAATGCTGGCGGAGCGGATGGCCGCGTACGCATTGTTCCAGGGCGTTTCATCCGCGATGGAAGCGTACGACGTAAACGCGCCGGTGGCCAGCTGCATCACGCCGGACGTACCCGTAAGCCCTGAAATGGCATCGTCGGACGCAGCGTCGAGCAGATCGCCGCCTACGCGGTTATAACCACCGGGAAGCTTTGAATAAATGCTATTTAAAAACTTGTTGGCATAGGTGCCCAGGGAATCGTCCTTATCGAATACATATTCTATGGTGACATTCTCAAGCGGTATCGCTTCATAATCCTTTTTACAGGCAGCCAAAGCGGCAAGGCAGCCGGCCAGGAATATCATTATGCGGGAATGCTTCATTGTGCTTTATTTAGATGGCTGACTAGAATTTAACATTGATGCCTGTATTCAGCACGCGCTGTATCGGGTACGCGCCTACGCCCACTTCAGGGTCCACAAAATCGTACGCGGCGTGCGTGAACAGGTTTTGCGCGTTGGCGAACAGCTTCACGCTGCCCAGCTTCAGGCAGCTCGTCCAGCGGTAAGGCAGGTTGTAGGCGATGCTTACGTTCTTCAACCTGAAGTAGCTGCCGTCGCGCATCCAGAAGGAGGAGGAGGCTTTATTGTAATTGTGGTTCGCGTCCGCGGTCAGCCTCGGGTATGTGGCCGTGGCGGCAGTTTCCGGCGTCCAGCGGCCGGTGATCTGCTCGTAAGCCTGGCCGTACGTGAAGTTGAGGAACTGGAAACCCGCTTCCGTAGCGAAGTTGGCCACGTAGTTCATGCGGTTGGCCACGCCCTGCAGCAGCGCGCTGGCCTCGATGCCTTTCCAGGAAAAACCAAAGTTGACGCCGTAATAAATACGCGGCTTGTAAGTGCCGATCGGCGCTTCGTCGAACTGGTTGATGTCGCCGTCGCCGTTCAGATCTTTATACCGGATGTCGCCGGGGATCGGCTCGTAACCCGCAATGGTAGCGCTGCCCGCGGCTTCTTCTTCCGACTGGAAAAAACCGTCCGCGATATAACCGAAGCGCATGTTTACAGGCTGGCCCGTTCTTTTGTTCCATTCATATTCGCGGCGCTGCTCGTCCATAAAAACGATCTCGCTTTGCTCGATGCTGCCGTTGGCGGTGATAAAATAATTGAAGGCGTTCACGCGGCCCTGCCAGGTAAGGCTCAGCTCGCCGCCCTGGTAAAGATTGACGCCGATGTTCTCAGGCGGGTACTCCGCGCCGGACAATGCGATGCTTTTCCCTCGTATTTGCAGGAGGTTTTCGTAACGGTCGTGGTAATAGTCGCCGGTTATTTTCAGGCGGTTGTTGAAAAGGGAAACGTCTATCCCCACATCCAGCTTCTTCGCGGTTTCCCAGGAAATGTTCACGTTAGCAAGACCGTTTTCCTGGAAGCCCGAAGCGGGGGAACGCACGGTACCTTGCGAATAGATGCCGCCGCCCACGCCGTTGTTCTCGCTGAACGCCTGCCGCCAGATATAATAGCCGGAGTTGTCGATGCCGTTGCCGGTATGCGCGTAAGTGCCTCTCAGCTTCAGCTGGTCCAGCCAGCCGGCGCTTCCTTCCAGGAAATTTTCCTGCGCCAGGTCCCAGCCAAGACCGGCGCCAAAGAAGGTACCGTATTGCCTGCCGGGTATATAGCGGTTGTAGCCGCTGCGGTTGATGGCGCCTTCCACGAAATATTTATTGGCGTAGTTGTAAGCCGCTTTGCCGGAAATGTTCACCGCTTTGCCGGGGAGGTCGTAGTTGAAGATCGTTTGCCTGCTGTCCGCCAGCACTGCGGCGCTCAGGCCGTGGCGGCCGAATTGCCGGTCGTAGTTCAGCGATACCTGTCCGAAGAAATACTGCGCGTTGAATACGGACACAAAATTATTCCGCTGCGCCACGGCAGCGCCGTATTTGTTATACGTGGTATCGTCCGGCGTTGCTTCCATGCGGTATACCAGCTCCTGCTTGCTGCGGTTGATGGCGTTGGCGGACTGGATGGAAAGATTGCCTTTGCCTTTTATGGAAAGGCCGGGCAGCCAGTCGCCGAGATCATAACGCAGGTCCACGTTGGCCATTACGTCTTTGCTGTTATCCTGAATATAACCGCTGTTGATCGTTTTGGACAGCAGGTTGGTGGTGAGGTTGTTGGTGCCGCCCCAGCTGCCGTTGGGATTGTAAACAGGATACGCGCTGTTGGGTGTAGCGATCAGCGTGGAGAGGATGTCCGCGGTGGTGGCGCCCGGCTGCGTGCCTTCCTGCAGGCGGCCGAAAAGCTGCATGCCTATATTCAGGTTCTCGGTAACGTCGATGCTGACGTCCGTGTTGATGAGATAGCGCTTCAGGCCGGCATTGGTGTTGTAAGTGGCGCCGGGAGCGGTTTTGAACATGCCCTGCTGATCGGTATAGTTGAGTGAAACGGAATAGCGGGCCACTTTGCCGCCGCCGTTGATGTTGAGGTTGTAGCGGGACAAAGGCGCGTTGTCGCGGAGTATTTCATCATACCAGTTTACGTCGGGATGCGTGTACGGACTGGAATGATCGCGGAAAGCGATAAAATCGGCTTCGTCGAATAAGGGATCGTTCCCGTCGTTCTGCAGCGCTTCGTTCAGCAGGTACGCGTATTGCCAGGCCGGCAATGGTTTTGGCAGCTTGAGCGATTGCTGCACGCCGGTTTGCGCGGTGAAAGACACACGCGGTTTTCCCGCACGGGCGCGTTTGGTGGTTACCAGCAGCACGCCGCGCGAGCTGCGCTGGCCGAGCATGAGGGTGGAAAGACCGTCCTTCAGCACCGAAATGGATTCAATAGTCTCAGGATCGATCGAAAAAACGTCTCGCTGCACACCGTCCAC
>JBQCFV010000793.1:0-2387 GCA_051958695.1 Chitinophaga sp.
GCCGCATTAAGGGCATCGTTCGGTTACCCGTGAAAAGATGTTCAAAAAGAGGGGCAACCGCCTCCTCTTTTTTTTATTCATAGATTTTTACTACTTTTTCGCACAAGAAAAGTTGCGAATAGTGCTATGAGTTCACCATTAACCGGGCATATTCATCAATGGTATGCTTCGTTCCACGTCCACCTGGTAAAAATTGCCCTCCGATGGGGCTATGGGGAAGATGACAGCCGTGACCTCGTACAACAGTTCTTCCTCGATCTCATGCAGAAAGACCTGGAGTACAATGGTGTGCAGCATCCCCAGGCTTACCTTTCCCGCGCGTTCAGCCGCAGGCTGGTGGACAATTACCGCCGTGAAAAGCAGCAACAGAAAGCCGCCGGGCTGATCGATATCAAAACCTACGAACCCTCCATCCTCGAAAATATCGTGGAGATCCAGTCCAACGAAGAGCTGATCATCAAAATAAAGAACGCCTACAATACGCTGCCGGCGCGCTGCCGCAAGGTCATTCACCTGAAATTTTATGAGGGGCTCACCACCGACCAGATCGCGGAACGCACGGGCTGGAACGTCCGCACGGTGTATAATAATCTCTATGAAGGCATCAAGGCGCTGCGGGCAGAGCTGAACCGCACCGACCCGAGGCTGAAATTCGCAGCGGTGTTCTCTATCCTGCCGATTTTGTAATCTCTCTGCCAGAAGGCCGTGGGCCGCAAGTTGGCCGCCTTCGCGTACAATCTGCCAATTTGTGATGCCCTGCCCGGAAAGGTCGTAAACACCATCAAATGAAAACCCCTTCCCCCGGCCCAAGCGTAGTTTCCAACTTTTTTAAAATTTTCTTGTGAAAACCTGGTAAAAAGAAACCCGGTTTCCGTCTATATGGGAAACAGGCCGCGCATGTCCGAACGTTATGAATTGGAAGAACTGGTCATAGACGACTCTTTTGTTAACTACTGCTTCCGGCGGCAGGAGGCCGATGTGGCCCGCTGGGAAGCATACCTGCGCCAGTACCCGGACGAAGCCGCTACCGTAGCCGAAGCCCGCGAAATGGTGCTGGGCATCTCCGTTATGTTCTGGGAGAACCAGCCGCCTGCCGAAGTCCGGAAGATGTTCCCCTGGCGCCGCACGCTCACCGCAGCCGCTACCGTGGCCGTGCTGGCCCTGGCCGCCTGGTGGATATGGAAGCCCGCCACGCATCCCGCCGCAATGGCGCAAACGGACGGCAACGTATTTATCACGATGCTGGGTGAAAGAAAAACCGTGTGTTTGCCGGACAGCTCTACCGTGATCCTCAACTCGGGCTCTGAATTGCGCCTGGACGGCGGCTTTGGCGCCAGGCACCGCTGCGTGCGGCTCAAAGGCGAAGCCCTGTTCGACGTAAGGCCCGAAGCCGGCAATCCCTTCATCGTAAAAGTGGAAGGGTACGATGTAAAAGTGCTCGGCACCGTATTCAACGTAAAATCATACCCCGGAGATAAAAACAGTGAAACGTCGCTGCTGAGCGGGAAAGTGCAGATACAGCTGGCCAACCAGAAGGCCGGCTTTAAAGTGCTGCACCCGAATGAAAAATTCGTGATCATGAAATCCGTTCACTCGCTGCCGTCCGCGCCGGAAATGCCCGCGGAGGCTGACAGCCTGAAGACAGTCCTGCCCGAAACCGCCATCCGGCCGCTGTCTTACAACCGAAGTCAGGTAAATGTCGAAACCGCCTGGTCGGAAAACAGGCTGGTGATAGAAAATGAAACGTTTGGGGACATCCGCGAAAAGCTGGAACGCTGGTTTGATGTGTCCATTCAATTTGATGACAGTTCTATAGAAAACTACAGATTCACCGCCACTTTTGAAAATGAAAACATCGTTCAGGTGCTGAAGGCGCTGCAGGCCTCGTACAGCTTCACCTTCACAAAAGAAGGCCGGAGCATCAGGATCAGTCGTTGACATCATTTGCAACAGCCAAAATCTTTTTCCCGATAAAAATGGGGATAGCACAGCTGGTACCTGTTCTATCCCCGGCTAAAAACGGGCCTGGATTGCCATGCCCAATTTCTAACATAAAGCATCACTAAGGTATGAAAAACACCTGTATTAAACTGCCCCGCAGCCGGGCGTTTAAAAAGATTCTACTTATGAAACTCACAATCGCATTGCTGCTCACCACCACGTTGCAGGTAATGGCCTATGAAGGCAGTTCCCAGGACAAGGTGAGCGTGGATTTCAGGGACACCCGCCTCACACGGGCGCTGAAAGAAGTGGAAAAACGTTCCGCGTACCGCTTCGTGTTCAGCAACCTCGTGATAGACGAAGACCTGAAAGTGACGCTGGAAGCGGATAACATGCCCGTAAAAGACCTGCTCCGGCAGCTGCTTACAGGCACCGGGCTGTACTAC
>JBQCFV010000794.1:0-5027 GCA_051958695.1 Chitinophaga sp.
GACGGAGCGTCCATGTTCTTGGTGCAGGAAGCGGTAAAACAAAGGAGGGATACCAGCGCAGCAGATGCCGGTAGAAATAAGGATTGCAGTTTCATAGTTTTTTCAGTTAACGTGTGAATAATGCCGGGTTTAACCAAGTGCTCTCTTCCGTTTGGATGTTTGCGGAAGTGTTTTCCATAACGTGATCGTCAGGCTCAAATATCCCGAATAAATGGCGGGATACCTTTTCAAAGGGTACGTCAATTCTACTACAACATTTTTTAACCAACTGGTAATCAATTGCAGATAAATACGTCTATGCTACTTCACGGGGATTTATTATATTTTTATTCAAACGTTATGAAAAATGCGAATCCTGTTGTTTGCGCTGTCCTTACTATGGGCGGCCGTTACCCAAGCGCGCCAGCTGATCGGCGCTCCATCCGTTCTTCATTTCAGCAAACAACAATATTCAGGCGGCGGCCAAACCTGGGACGCTGCCATGGACGCCCGGGGCATCCTGTATTTCGCCAACAATGAAGGTTTGCTGACCTTCAACGGGCACGGCTGGAAAATGCTGCCCGTGCCGAACCATACCCGGCTGCGCTCTGTCAGAACAGGCGGGAACGGGCGTATTTACACGGGCTCGCAGGACGATTTCGGTTATTATCTGCCGGATGGCGACGGCGTGCTGCGCTACACTTCGCTCAAACCGCTGATACCGGCGGGTGAAAGGGAATTTGCGGATATCTGGAACATCGTGTCTTATGGGGACGAGGTATTTTTCCGGAGCAATAACAAGATCTTCGCGTACAGGGACAACCGGGTGCAGGTATATCATGCGCCCGGCGAATGGCGGCTGCTCTGCCGTTCCGGCACCGGGTTGTACGCGCAGGACGCGAGGCTTGGGCTGGTACGGTTCACCGGCAATGGCTGGAAAGAGCTGGGCCGCGTGGTGGCGGAAAAAAACTTCCTGCTTACCGCTGTACTGGAGCATGAGGCGGACACGCTCCTGCTATTCACTTACAAGCATGGCATATTCATGCTGCACGGGGGCCGGCTTTACCCTTATGCCACACCTGCCGCCGAAGTCTTGCAGACTTCGCGGATACAATGCGCCATGGCGTGGAAGAACGACCTGCTGCTGATCGGCACGGCCGAAGCGGGCTGTTTTGTGCTGAACAGGCACACCGGCGCCATTGTGCAAAAGTTCGGCCTCGAGGAAGGTTTGCAGCATAACAGCGTGCGGAAAATATTCGCGGATGCGGGGCAAAACCTCTGGCTGGCGCTGGACAACGGCATCGATATGATCCGGTACAACACGGCCATAAAACAGATACACCCGGACAAACATCATTACCTGAGCACCTATGCGGCAAGAGTGTTCAACAACAAATTATACATCGGCACCTCCGACGGGCTTTTCGTAACGCCGCTTGCTTTCGGCGGGAAGAGCAATGCCGCCGGTGCAGCAGCAACCCGTCGAAATGCGTCTATGCCAGCACATGCGGCAAGCGGCGGCACGGCGGCAGGCAACCCGAATGACGGTCAAAGTTCTTCCTTCGGCACCGGCCAATCCATTCCTATCACCGACCTCAGCTTCCTGGAAAACCATTTCCATAAAGTGGAGCAAACCGGCGGGCAGGTATGGAGCCTTGCCGTATCCAAAGGGCAACTGTTGATGGGGCATCACGAAGGCGCGTTCAGGATCGGCGAAAACGTGGCGGAGCCTTTGCTGAAAGGAACCGGCTGCTGGCGCTTTTTGCCGCAGACGGACCGCACGCTCATCGGCTGCTACAACGGCCTGCGCACGATGCAACAACAGCGGGACGGGTTCGGCAAAGCCCTGCCAGTAAACGAGCTCTTCGAGTCGCTGCGCTTTCTTACTGCGGAAGAGGACAGCATCATCTGGGCCTCGCATCCCTACCGCGGCGTATACCGCATCGTAACATACAAGGACACGACGCTTCATTTCACGCTTTACACCAGCCGCAACGGCCTGCCTTCCGACAACAACAACTTCGTGTTCCGCATCCGTGGGCGCATGGTGGTGGCTACGCAGGCCGGCATCTATGAATTTGATCCGCTGAAGCAGACCTTCGCACCATCCCCCTGGCTCTTTCCAGTGCTGGGCGCCGTGCCGGTTCAATTCCTCACGGAAGACGCCGCGGGAAACATCTGGTTCGTATCCGGCAAAACGCCCGGTGTGGTGGACTTTCACGCCAAACAAAACGGCAAACCCTACCGCACCGTATTTTTCCCTGAGCTGAAAGGCATGATCGTGACAGGTTTCGAGCAAATTTACCCTTATAATGAAGAAAACGTTTTTGTCGGCGGCGAAAAAGGCATGTACCATATCAATTATAAAAAATACCGCCAGCCCAAAAAAGAACCGCATGTTATCATCAGCCAGGTAAGCGCCCGGGGCAAGCGCGACAGCCTGCTTTTCGGCGGCTTCCTTCCTTCCCGCGACGCGGCTTTCAAAACATTGCCCGCTGCGTACGCCAGCTTTCATTTCGAGTATGCTTCGCCCTCCTGCGGCCGTGGCGGTAATATGGAATTTAGCTACCGTCTCGAAGGTTTCGATCCCGCATGGAGCGAATGGGCGGCGCGCGCGGAGAAAGACTACACCAATCTTCCCCACGGCCGCTACACCTTTTGCGTAAAGGCCCGCGACCACCTCGGCAATATTTCGCCGGCGGCCACTTACGCCTTTCGCATCCGGCCGCCATGGCATCTTACCGTGCTGGCGAAAAGCATGTACGCGGCGGCCGTTATAGCGTTGCTCTGGTTCGGGTATGTGCTGCAAAAAAGAAAATTCGCCCTACAGCAGCACCGGCACCGGCGCGAGCAGGAACAACTCATCCTGCATCATCAATATGAAAAAGAACAGCGCGAAAACCAGCTCATCACCCTTCAAAACGATAAGCTCGCCGCGGACATCCAGTTCAAGAACAAGGAGCTGGCCACCGCCACCATGCACCTGCTGCAACGCGGCAAACTGCTGTTCGCCATCCGCGAAGAGCTGCTGCTGGCCATCAAAAAGATAGAACCGCTGCCCCATTATCCCTTCAAAAAAGTGCTGCGCCTGTTCGACGAAGCGGAGCAGGACACCGAAGACTGGGAACAGTTCTCCCGCCACTTCGACGAGGTGCACAACAACTTTTTGTCCACCCTCAAAACCCGTTACCCCGACCTCAGCACCACCGATATGAAACTCTGCGCCTACCTGCGCATCAACCTCACCACGAAAGAGATCGCGCAGTCGCTCGGCATATCCGTAAGAGGCGTGGAAACCAGCCGGTACCGGCTTCGCAAAAAGCTCGAAGTGCCCGGCGACACGCCTTTGTACGACTTCCTGCTGGCGGTTACAGCCGCCGCCCGTGTGAAGGAGAACGGCTGACCCCGCATTATGTCAAGCAAAGCCTGCCGGACGTCAAAGCAATTATTCCGGGTGCTTGCGATCGCGTTGTTTTGTACTGTCAACATTCACCCAAAAACACCGTATATGCAACGCACATCCTTTTTCAAAAAAACGGCCACCCTTCTCTCCTTCTGCCTTCTCGCCATCGCAACGCAGGCCCTGGCCGGGCGTGACCACCTTAAAGTGTATCTCAACAACCAGCTCATCCACGAACAATATGTGGGCGAGCCTGTAAAACTCTCCCTTCTCAAACTGGACAGATCGAACATCAACGACCGGCTTACTTTCCACTACAGTCATTGCGGGCAGATAGGCACCGGCCGCAAACTGAGCATAAGAGACGATAACGGCGGCATCATCCGCGAGTGGAAATTTGCGGACGCCAGCGGCAAACAATCCGGCATGGTGATCGCCGTAAAAGAAGTGCTGCAGCTAAGGCAGGACAACCTCCGGTTTTTCTACACTGCCGCCGAATTGCCCAAAGGCCAGCTGATGGCCGCTTTCCAGGTAACAGACAAAACTACTTCCTGGGTGCCGGGAAACAGCATGCTGCAGCTTTGGTGCTGACATTGTAAAACCGTCGCCTGATCAACTGCCTGCCCGCACGGTGCGTACCGGGGGCAGGTTTTTTATGATTATTGTATTAGATTTAAGGCATTCTTTATATCCTACATCGAATGTTATGCACCGGAGCCTGTTTTGCCTGATCATCGTATGCTTTACATTGTCCGCCACCGCTCAGACCCAGCCCATCGTTCCACGGCTGGAAAAGAGGGTCATGATCATGGAACGGCCTTTGACCGCCGCCTGTCATGCTTCCACTATCGCGGCGCTCGGGAAGGGAAAATATGTTGCCGCATGGTTCGGCGGCACAAAAGAAGGCAATAAGGACGTGAGCATTTATATTTCCTTCAGCGAAAACGGCAAATGGGGCCCGGCAAAAGAGATCGCCAACGGCGTGATCAACGATACGCTGCGCTATCCCTGCTGGAATCCCGTGCTGTTCAAAGCCAAACGGGGCAAGCTGTTCCTGTTCTATAAAGTAGGGCCCAACCCGCGCGAATGGTGGGGCATGATGATGAGCTCCGCCAACAACGGCAAAACATGGAGCGCGCCTGAAAAGCTGCCGGATGGTACGTTAGGGCCGATCAAGAACAAACCTTTGCAGCTGGCCAACGGCGACATCCTCTACCCTTCCAGCACGGAAAGCGCCAACCCAACAACCTGGCATATCCACCTCGAAAGATCCGACCGCAACGGCCGCAACTGGTCGCGCATCCCTATCGACAACGACACGTTCGGCGTGATACAACCCAGCATTCTCCGTTACGGACACGATTCGCTGCAGCTGCTCTGCCGCAGCCGCAACAATGCGGTAGTACAGGCCTGGTCCAAAGACGACGGCAAAACCTGGGGCCCGCTGAGCCGTACGGAGCTGCCCAATCCCAATGCAGGCACTGACGCGGTGACGCTGGCCAACGGCCTGAAGGTGATCGTTTACAACCCGCTGCCGGCGGGCGCTCAATGGTGGGAAGGAAGAAGCCGTTTATACGTAGCCGTGTCCGAAGACGGCATCAAATGGCAGAATGTATTTTCGCTGGAAAATGAAAAAGAGGGAGAATAC
>JBQCFV010000795.1:0-3403 GCA_051958695.1 Chitinophaga sp.
TGCTGACCGTGATCGGCAGGGACGGTATAGATGCCTATCTGCAGGGGGAGCCGAGCTACGGCAGCTATACCATGCTGAAAGAGGAATATATTTCCCTCGAGCCGGCAGGTAAAACGGTACCGCCGGATACTATCGCCACCCTGCGCCGCGTGGTGGAAGGCGATACGCTCACTTACCGGGTGCTCAGCCATACCTTCAGTCATAACAACCGGGATTATCTTCTCGAAGTAGGTAAAACCACCGCCACTATCGACCAGTATAACAATCCGCTGCAGCGCATGGCGCTGTACGTGCTGATCGGCCTGATGGTGAGCACCCTTGTGATAGACCTGGTCTATACCCGCCTGCTGTTGCGCCCGCT
This sequence comes from Chitinophaga sp., assembly GCA_051958695.1. Classification (GTDB taxonomy): domain Bacteria; phylum Bacteroidota; class Bacteroidia; order Chitinophagales; family Chitinophagaceae; genus Chitinophaga. The sequence goes on from JBQCFV010000795.1 coordinate 362, forward strand.
GGCCACCATTATCCGGAACCGGCTGCTGAACGCACGTTTTCCTTTCACGGAGACTACGCCCGCCATTCAAACGTCCACCGGGGATTTCAGGTACCTGGACGACTCGCTGACGGCATTGATGGGCAAGGTAAGAGAGGCGTTCGAAAAGGAGCGGGAGTTCACCTCCAACGCTTCCCACGAGCTGATGACCCCCATCAGCATCCTGCAAAGCAAGATGGAAAACCTGATGATGGAGGAAGAGCTTCCCGAAGTGTTGCAGAAGAAGACCATGGACATGATGAAGACCCTCAACCGTCTCAAAAAGATCGTTCATTCGCTGCTGCTGATCTCGCGTATAGAGAACAGCCAGTTTCCCCGGTCCGACAGCTTTTCGATAAAGGAGCTCGTGCAGGAAGTAAAGAACGAACTGGAACACCGCCTGCAGGAGCAGCAGCTGACTTTCCACATGCGGTTGTCCGGGGAGGTAGTATTAGCAGGGCTGAACCACGATCTGATATTCCAGCTTGTTTATAACCTGCTGAACAATGCCATCCGCTACAACAAACGGGAAGGCCGGATCATTGTGAGCGAAAGCCATGCTCCCGGCGAACCCTACCGGCTGATGATCCGCGATACGGGTATCGGTATACCGGAACACGCGATAGACACCATTTTCCAGCGATTTAAAAAAGTGGAGAAGAAAGAGAATGAAGGATATGGACTGGGGCTTTCCATCGTACATACCATTGCAACGTACCACGGCATAACGATCGAAGTCACTTCGCCGCCAGGCAAAGGCACTGAATTTACGCTCATTTTCCCGCTCGCGGTGTCCGCTTCCGGGTATAAAAGCTTTTCTTCTTAATTCAGCCATTCCGTCGGCGCTTTGCCGAATTTCTTCTTGAAAGAATGCGAGAAATGGGAAAGGCTTTCAAATCCGAGATCAAGATAAATGGCGGAGGGTCTTTTGCTCTTTTTTTCGATCAGATAACGGGCTTCCGCCAGCCGCTTTTCCAGCAGCCACTGCCGCGGCGCCATGCCGAACGTTTTCTGGAAATCGCGTTTGAACCCGGCAAGACTTCTTCCCGCGAGCCGCGCAAATTGTTCGACGGGAATGTTGTAATGGAAATTGGTCAGCATGAATTTTTCCAGGTCCATTTTGTGGGGTTCTGAAAAATCGAACAGGAATTGCCTGAGTGCAGGCATAAGGTCCAGCAGGAGATAGACCGCCTCTTTTACTTTGAGCATGCCCACTTCGGCGGTTATCTTTTTTTCAGGATGACGGACATACGGAAGCACGGACTGAAAAAAGGCATGCAAAAAATCGTTCCCGGGCACCAGGATGTTGGAAGGGCCGGTGTATTTTTTTTCCATCGTTATTTGCTCCTCAAGGGCGATCTTCCGGAGCAGGTCTTCTTTGAGACGGATAACGATGGTTTGATAACCCTGATCGTCCAGCGGGGTTTTGGTAATTTCTCCCAGCTGGTTCTTCCGTATCAGCAGCATTTCACCCCCCTTCATGGATATTTTCTGGCTGGCGGTTTCCAGCGTGAACTGGCCCAGCACCTGCAACACCAGCGTATTATCCGCCATGAACGCTACTTTCTCCTTTTTTTTGAACGAGTAATAAGAGAAAAAAATGACCCCTGGAAGTATTTCGGTCGGATTCGTCATTGTGTAAAGTTACAAAACCGGCAGCGCTTATGCGCAGGCCGGGTTATCGTTGGAGGTAGGTGCCGCCGAGCATCGCGCCCGGTGAAAATTCAGTATTCAGCGTGTTCAGCTCTTCAGGGGTGAAGGTAATGTCCATCGCCCGCATGTTTTCAGGCAGCCGCGATCTCCGGCTCATGCTTACCAGCGGCATGATATGACCGCCCTGCGCGTTTACCCAGGCAATGGCCAGCTGCGTCGGCGTATAACCTTTCTGTTCTGCCATCTGCTTCAGTACTTCCACTTTTTCCAGGTTTTTTACGAGGTTCTCTCCCTGGAAGCGCGTGAAGTGATGCTGGTACGCATTGGCGGGAAGCGGCGCTTTCATGTCGCCGGTGAGCAGCCCTTCGGCGGTATTCGCAAATGCCACTACGCCGATGCCCAGCGCTTTGGCCGCGGGAAGCAGGTCGCTTTCTATCTGGCGGTCCGCCAGCGAATAACCTATTTCCAGGGCCGTTACGGGGTGAACGCTGTTCGCCTTTCGCAGCTGGTCCGCGGTTATTTCGGAAACGCCGAGATAACGCACTTTTCCTTCTTTGATCAGGTCGGCGACGGTGCCGATCACGTCTTCTACCGGAACGCTGTTGTCGAGCCTGCAGGGTTGATACAGATCGATGGTCTCTATGCCCAGCCGCACGAGGGAATAGTTGATGAAGTTTTTGATCGCCATGGGGCGCAGGTCAAGCCCGAGCATCCGGCCGCCATAGAAGACCGCGCCAAACTTGACGCTGATGAAAGCGTCGTCCCTTCTGCCTTTGATGGCCCTGCCCACCAGCAGCTCGTTGTGGCCGCTGCCGTAAAAATCGCCGGTGTTCAGGAAGTTAATGCCGCTGTCCAGCGCAGCCCGGATGGTAGCGATGCTTTCGTTTTCATCTTTCGCTTCGCCGCCCCAAACCGGCGACATGCGCATGCAGCCCAGTCCGAGTTTGGACACGAGCGGGCCGTTCTTACCTAAAGCTATTTTTGTAATTGCCGTCATTGATACTGTTTTTTAGAACACAAAGATCGGCTGCCGCAGCCTGCGGCCGTTTTCCTCCATAGCTCAAATTACTTGTCTGGACGGCTCATGCGGGCCTCCGGCAACCCGCCTCAAAAAAAATCTTCTTACACCGTAGGGTAGACGTTCCCTTCCGGTACATATAAGTACAGACCTATGGACAAGAACACTTTTATACTGCTGGCCGGCCGCTACCTGGACGGTACCGCCACCGAGGCCGAAAAACGCCTTGTAGACGCGTATGCCGACCGCCTGGAGCAGCTTCCCGTGGAGGAAATGACCCGGGAAGAAGAGGAGGCGCTGGAGGCGCTGATGGACGCCCGCATCATGGGAACGGTTCGCAAGCGCCCCGTCCG
>JBQCFV010000796.1:0-4958 GCA_051958695.1 Chitinophaga sp.
TTTCGCCCGGCATTACGCGTCACCGCTGGGTGATGAAGGACGTGCCAGCGCTGAAAGAAGAAAATTACGTGACCACGCTCGGCAATCACATCAGCTATATCGAATTTCAGCTGGCGGCCATCCGCTTCCCCGAATCGCCGGTGCGGCAGATCATGAGCACCTGGCCGAAGTTTGCGGAAGAAATGCTGAAGGATGAAGATTATGGCGCAGACCTCGACAAAAACAACGGCTTCCTCGGGGACCAGGTGGAGGAGCTGACCAAAAACGCGGCCACGGATAAGGAAAAGGCGGAAAAGATCTACGCTTTCGTGCGCGACAACTATACCTGCACGGATTATTCCGCCCTGTACACTTCGCAGCCGCTCAAAAGCGTGTTCTCCAAACGGAACGGCAACGTGGCGGACATCAACCTGCTGCTCACCGGCATGCTGCGGAAAGCGGGCCTGCAGGCGGTGCCGGTGGTGCTCAGCACGCGCTCGCACGGCAAAAACTATCCCATCTATCCCATCCGTTCCAAGCTCAACTATACGATCGTATCGCTGAACGTAGACGGGAAGGATTATTACATGGACGCTACGCGGCCGTACCTTGGCTTTGGCAAGCTGCATTCCTCCGCTTACAACGGTCATGCCCGCAAGGTGAACGCAGAAGCCACGCCGGTGAGCTTTGAATCGGATTCTCTCCGCGAAGCCGCGGTAACAGGCATTTTCATCACCCCTGACAAAGAGGGGAACATGACCGGCCATTACCAGCGCCAGCTTACTTACCTCGAATCATACGACCTGCGCTCGCGCATCAAAGAAAAAGGAGAGGACGATTATTTCAAAAGCCTGGCAAAAGGTTTCCTGACGGACATCGATCTGAAGAACGGGAAAATAGGGCACCTTAAAGATTACAGCGATCAGGCGGTGGTGGAATACGATTTTAAACTGACGGCGTCCGACGAGGGCGGCATGCTTTATCTTCACCCCATGTTCTCCGAATCGCTGCGCAGCAATCCTTTCAAATCCGCCGTGCGTACCTACCCGGTGGAAATGCCCTCGGTGCGCGACATCAACTACACACTCAGCTTTATGGTGCCGGACACATACACCATCGAGGAAGTGCCGAAATCGGCCATCGTGAAATACAACGACGGCGAGGGTATTTTCCAGTACATCGTGGGGCAGCAGGGCAACCTCATCCAGCTCCGTTCGCGCGTACGGCTCAGCCGTGCATTGTATGCGCCGGAAGAATACGATTCCCTCCGCCAGTTTTTTGATATGGTGGTGAAAAAACAGGCCGAACAGATCGTTTTAAAGAAAAAATCATGAGACTGACCATACTGTTATTACTGGCGAGTATTACGGCCTTTGCAGGAGATCCTGAATACCCGGTGAGCGCCATTCCCGCAGCTTTGCTAAAGAACGCGGACGTTGTGCAGCGGCTGGAGGAAGTGACGGTGAAAATGAACGACCTGCGCGACGTACGCACTACCCACCGTATCGTGCTCACTATCCTCAACGAAAAAGGCGACCAGTATTCCGGCTTCAGCTCCTGGTACGACAAGGAACGGACGATCACCGGTTTTCACGGTGCATTGTACGATGCGTCGGGCAGGCAGCTGCGCAAGCTGAAACAAAACGAGATCCGCGACGTGAGCGGCGTGAGCGACAACAACCTGTACGACGACAGCCGTGTTAAATCGCATGACTTTTATTACAAAGTATATCCCTACACGATCGAATACGAGATCGAATACCGCAACCGCAATTCCGCCATCTTCACGCCCTGGGTGCCGCAAGGCACGGACAATTATGCGGTGGAGCAAAGCCGCCTTTCCGTGACCGTTCCGGCGGATTATGACCTTCGTTTCAAACAGTTCAACTACAACGGCCAGCCCGTGCAAACACCGGGCAAGAACGATAAAACCTTTGTGTGGGAAGTAAAGAACATCCCAGCGCAAAAAAGCGAGCCGCTCGCCGGCCCCTGGAGAACGCGTTCTGTAATGGTGTACCTCGCACCGAGCGATTTCGCGTACGGCAGTTATACCGGTAAAATGCAGACCTGGGAAGACTTCGGCAAGTTCATCGGCGTGCTCAACGCAGGCCGCGATGTGCTGCCCGATAATATCAAAGCCACCGTTCACCAGCTGACGGACAACGTGCAGGACCCCCGTGAAAAAATACGTGTCCTCTACGGATACATGCAGCAGAATACACGCTATATCAGCGTGCAGCTGGGCATCGGCGGCTGGCAGGCCTTCGACGCGGCATATGTTGCCGGTAACCGTTACGGCGATTGTAAGGCATTGTCCAATTACATGTTCTCTTTGTTGAAAGAAGCGGGCATCCGCTCGCATTGGGCGCTGGTAAAGGCAGGAGAGGGCGAAACGGATTTTATTGAAGATTTCGCCGTCAACCAGTTCAACCACATGATCCTCTGCGTGCCGGTGGCAAAAGATACGGTTTGGCTGGAATGCACCAGCCAGCTCAATCCCGCCGGTTACCTCGGCGATTTTACGGACAATCGTCCGGTGCTGCTCATCACGGAAAACGGCGGCAAGCTGGTACATACGCCCGCATACACGCAGGACAGAAACCTGCGTTCGGGCAAAGTAAAAGCTTCGCTGGACGCGGACGGCAACCTCACCGGTATTTCTTCCACCCGCTTCACCGGTCCGCAGCAGGAATGGTATTACGGTATGATCAACAGTGTGTCCCCCGAAAAACAGCTCGACATACTGAAAGAAAAGCTGAACCTCGCCAGCTACGACATCCGCAAGTTTCATTATACGCCGCATCCTGACGCCAGACCCGTTCCGGAGATAACGGAAGAGCTGGAGATCACCGTCGCCAATTACGCCACGGTAAGCGGCAAACGTGTGTTCATTACGCCCAATGTGCTGAACCGCGCCACGCGCAAGCTCTCGCAGGACGGCGACCGCAAATCGGACGTTTGGCTGCGTATGGCCATGCGCGAGCGGGATACGGTGGAGATCACTATCCCCGACGGCTATACGCCTGAAAACTCGCTGAAACCCGTTGCCATCGAAACACGTTTTGGCAGATACACGGCGGACGTAACGGTGGAGGGGGACCGCATCAGGTACATCCGCAGCTGCGAGCTGAAAGCGGGGCGCTATCCGGCAAAGGATTACCCGGCGCTGGAAGAGTTTCTCAACACGATCTACAAAACCGACCGCAACCGGGTGATACTGGTAAAAAAGGAAGCATAAAAAAAGAGAGGGCACTTAACCCTCTCTTTCTTTTTTATACAAACGAAGCATTATTTCTCACGCACACCCACGGAAATCCTCCTGTCCTTCTGCCTTTCCGCATCAGGCGCGTCCGCCGCGGCTTTGGCGAACTGCGAACCATATCCTTCCGCGCCCAGCAATTGCACCGGTTTTACATTGGCGGCGCTCAAAGCCTCCGCCACGGCTTCCGCGCGTTCCTGCGACAGTTTGAGGTTGGCCTTGGCGTCGCCCGTAGCATCGGTGTAGCCGCCGATCTTGATCTTTGCTTTGGGGAAGGCGTTGAGTATCGCGGCCAGGTTGTTGATCTGCTGCCGGCTTTCCGGCGTGATCTCCGCGCTGCCGGTTTTAAAGTTGAGGTTATCGAAATCGAACCACTGGTCTTTCCCGCCCTGCGTACCGGGATCTTGCAGGAACATCACTAATCTGTCTTCAATACCGCCCTTAAACGCGTCCAGCGTAATGCCGCCGGGCAGCGTAACCTGTATAGATTCCCGGCTGGCCGCTGACGCTTCGCTCACTGCGCCCACCGCCGAATCCACCATTACCGAAACGGCTGCGGAATCCGCTTCGGCCGGGGTATGCCGCATATTGCAGCTTTTGTACAGCCACATGATCAATAATATCGCCGCGATGGTCACGATCAGCCAGGTGATCCAGCGGTTGTTGCCGGCGCTGTTAACGGCGCCGCCTCCACTATTGGCGGCATGCGTCACCGGGGCCGCAACGCCGGAAAGGCGCCTGCCGATATCGCCGAGGCTGGTAACGCCCAGCAGGCTCGCCAGGCCAAGTTCGGACGGCACCGCGGCCAGTATCTTTTCTTTTTTGTGGTTGAGCAGGTCGAGTATGCCGGTGGGGCTAAGCTGCTGCGTGACGGCCTGTTGCCCGACCATGCCTACAGCCGCCGGAGCAGCGGTATGCAGCAGCGTTTCCGCCGACTGTACCTTGATGCCCGCATAGCTCGCGATGGCGCCGGTAAGGTCGCCGGCCTTGCTGCCGAAAAGCGATCGTAAAATGTCCGCTCCTTTCGCCAGCAGCCCCGCGGGTACGGTGCTCCCCAGGTTGCCCGGAAAGGCGGCACCGGCTTCTTTTATTATCCCGATCAGCCCGCCCGTATCGCCCGAGCCGGCTTTATGCAGCAGCCCCGTCAGCACGGCCGGGATGATGCCGCCGAGCGCCTTTTGTACGCTGGATTCGTTTTCGCCTAACTGCGCGGCGGCCTGGTTGCTGAAATCGTTGTTGAACAGGTTTTTCAGGTTGTCGATCAGATCAAAAGCCATAAAACAGGTTTTGGTGATGAAGGAAATATGAGTGCTTATTCCGGGGTTGTAACAGAAGTATAACAGGCTGCATTCCATACAGTTCAACTGTAGCGGTAATTTAACGGGAACGGCTTTATAAGGGATTAATAATGAAGGAAATAGACAAAATAGCAGTCGTTTTATATATAAACTGAAATTAATGCAGTTGGCGTAGCTGTTTCCTGTCAAAATAACCGGTGGATTTTCGTTGGTGCAACATTTGATGAATGATAAACAAATCAAAAAATCCAATCGTTAACCTAAAGGAGAACAAAGCAAAAAATATGAATCTGAATAATTTCACCATCAAATCGCAGGAAACGCTGCAAGCCGCCCAACAGCTGGCCTTCAATCACCGGAACTCGGCCATCGAGACCGGTCATATATTAAAGGCGTTGCTGCAGGACGAAGATAACAGCATC
>JBQCFV010000797.1:0-5496 GCA_051958695.1 Chitinophaga sp.
AGCCGTTGTAGGAGCTACCGGACTGGTAGGCTCCAAAATGTTGCAAGTACTCGCGGAAAGGAATTTCCCGATCACGGAACTGATTCCCGTAGCTTCCGAAAAATCTGTTGGCAAGGAAGTAACGTTCAAGGGTAAACAGTTCAAGGTGGTGAACGCAGATACGGCTATTTCCATGAAACCGAACGTAGCCATCTTTTCCGCCGGCGGCGGCACCTCTCTCGAATGGGCGCCCAAATTCGCCGCTGCGGGCATCACGGTGATCGACAACTCCTCCGCCTGGCGCATGGACCCTTCCAAAAAGCTGGTAGTGCCCGAAGTGAACGCACACGCGCTTACGCCCGAAGACAAGATCATCGCCAATCCGAACTGTTCCACCATTCAAATGGTGCTGGTGCTGGAACCATTGCATAAAAAATATGGCATTCAGCGCGTTGTGGTGTCCACCTATCAATCCGTTACAGGCACCGGCGTAAAAGCCGTTGATCAGCTGATGAATGAGCGCAAAGGCGTGGAAGGCCCGAAGGCATATGCGCACGAGATCGACCTGAACGTGATCCCGCAGATCGACGTATTTCTCGATAACGGTTACACGAAAGAAGAAATGAAGATGGTGAACGAAACCGTGAAGATCATGGGCGATGAAACCGTGAAAGTAACGGCAACGACTGTACGAATTCCCGTAATGGGCGGCCATAGCGAAAGCGTGAACATACAGTTCGCGAAAGACTTCGACCTCGCCGAAGTACGCAGCCTGCTGGCCGCCGCACCAGGGCTGGTGGTAACGGACGACCCGGCCAACGCCGTGTACCCGATGCCGAAAGACGCGCACGATAAAGACGAAGTTTTTGTAGGCCGCATCCGCCGCGACGAAACCCAGGCTAACACTTTGAATCTTTGGATCGTTGCGGACAACCTGCGCAAAGGCGCGGCTACCAACGCGGTACAGATCGCCGAATATCTTCATCAAAAGAACTGGCTGTAAGCCGGTTAAAAAATAATTTCCGGAGGCTGAAGAATGTAATAACGTTCTTCAGCCTTTTTTGTGCCGTTACGTTATGCGATTGTCCATCAATCACTTACCACTGGCTATTTTCAACCGATTATTAAATGGCAGGGGCCGGTTATTTCCGTAAGGGCGTCACCCCCTCTTTATTGTCAAGGAATTATACAGTTGAACATTTGGAATTTGTAAAATTTTACCGTAATTTCATTTCCCCGTCAAAGAAAATACGATGAGGGTTATACGAAAATCTGTCGTGCGTGCACTTTGAAGTGCCACCTGTCCAACTATTATTTCTTCATTCATTTTTTGTTAATGAGATGCATACAAAAACTACACGGAAGTAGTATAGATATGTGAGGGATAAAGTCCAACTTTGATATTACAATCCTATGCTAATAAATTCTTTATCTGAATTTCCATGAAAACTAAACTATCAAACTAAACATCCTTTATCCTATGAAAACCAACACGAACCGTGAACTTTTGTTAATGCACAAGTTTACAGAAGAGTGGAGCACTAATTTTTCCTCGCAAGTCTCCCGCATCATGAACATCGTAGATCAGAAGGATACATTAGACGGTATCATCCCGATCATTGAAGTAGCGAACGTCTACAACCAGAAATTCGCTCAGACGAGAGTTGACAAAGAAAATCTTTTGAAAAACCGTAAATCACGCCCATTTGAATTCTTGATACACAAAAATTGATTTACGGATTTCTTCCACATGTTCCTGTCCTGTTCATGCACGAGAATTTTTAACACTAGTTGCCGGAAGAACTTCATTCTCCGGTAACTAGTCTGCAAAGCAGCATTTGTTATTCCTCCTGCGCGTGATTGAGAAAATTGATAAAGGGTTGCATCACCGCGAACTTCCTGATTATTTCCCTTACCAGTGTGGGTTGAATGGTTTCTTCGTCGGTAATGCCTGCATTCACCACCAGGCTTTTCAGTTTGATATAAGCAATAGCCGGATTGTCCTCATGATACCCTTGCGGGGCTGACTTCAGCGAATCGCCGTTCACTTTGCCGAATACACGGATAAAGTCTTTCTGCCCCACGATCCCCTGGAACTCTTCGAAATTATAATCTATTTCCTGCCGCACTTTTTTGAGCGTGGGCGCTTCGGGCATCCAGAGGCCGCCGGCCACAAAGCTGTTGCCGCCCGGTTCCAGCTGGAAATAATATCCCGCATAAGGACTTTTTTTCCCGCCCTTCGCGAAATACGCGCCCATATTGGTTTTGTAAGGAATTTTGTCTTTCGAGAAACGCACGTCCTTATAGATCCTGAACACGCAATCCTTGACCTGCAGCGCTTCCATGGCCGGGTCTATGCGCGCCAGCCCGTCTATCAGCTGCCGGGTGAGCGTTTCGAAATCCTCTTTCGCCTGCTGATAATGGGTTTTGTTTTCATCGAACCAGGGCTTGTTGTTGTGTTGCCTGAGGTCTTTCAAAAATTTTAGTGTGGAACGTTGTAGCATAACATTGATCCCCCTTTTCGGGGTTAAAAGATACAAAAACTCCCGTTTGCCGGGGGAATTTTCCGGGAGACGGGAGAAAAAGAAAGGGCCGGCGGAAATAACCGGCCCCAGTGCATAACGGTTTAATCAAACCTTATTAATATGAGCCTGTAATAAAGTTAGAATGCATAAATGGCCGCTATCAGCACGTTGGCCGAAGTGTTTTTCGGAACGTCGTTCTTGTCGAAGAACACGTCTTTCGAACCTCTGTCGAACCGCACTTCGGGTATCAGCGTAAAGCCGCCCACCTTGTATTGCGCGGAAAGCGTGAGCGCGAAAATATTGCCGCCTTCAGGATACTCGGTTTTGTCGGTGTATACCTTGATGTTGTCCTTATCGCTGAAATATTCGCCGCGCAGCGTGAGGCCGAAACTTTCGGTGGGATCGTAGTTAAGATACAATGCAGAACCGTACCAGTTGGTATTCACGCCGTTTTTGTACATAGAATAAGTGCCGTTGTAACCAAGGCCGAACTTGGGCGCGAGCTGGTAAGTGATCACCGCGTCCAGCTGGTCGTTGCGGGTTTGGAAAGTATCCCTTCCGCCGATATAGTTCAGGTAAAATTTGAACGGTACGCTTTCGGGCGCAAAACCATACTGCGCGCCGATGAACTTGATGCCGCCCCAGGTGGCGGATTTAAAATCGGTGGGATTGAACACGCCAACCATAAAACTATGATCGCCGAAGGACAGGTCCGCTTTCAGACCGGTATGAAAAAACGGCCCGTAGGAAAACATGTACGACATGCTGTAGTTCCTGTTCAGGTAAGCGTCCGCCAGCTCGTAACCGACGTGCGTGCCGTAGCTACCCATGGTGAATTTCAGCCATTCGGTCGGTGCATAGCTGATAAACAGCTGTTTGATGGCGAGCCGGGTCTTGTCGTCGTTATAGGAAAAATCCTCCGCTCTTTTTCCAAAACCGATGTCCGCTACCATGCCCACGTTCTTGAAAGAGCTTTCCAGCTTGAGGGAGATCATGTTCAGCTCAAAAGAATTGTGGGTGTTGGTAAAGCTGGTTTTGCCATCGGTGCTTTCGTTGAAATTGTATTTATAATAAACGTCGGCGGAGCCGGAGAGCTTGAAACCGGGGGGCAGTAATCGTAAGGAGTCCTGAGCATGGGCAGCCATAGCAAATAGAAAAGCACGTATCGCTAATAAACTTTTTCACATCATGGGATTTTTAAGTTTGGTTAATAAAAGAAAAACGGCTGCTGACTTTACGTTGTGGCGATGATTCGGCCGGGGCAAGGCGGGCCCGGACCGCTTGCCGCCACGGCGTTGTACCGTGGCGACAAACAATAAAACCGGGTCAAACAAAATGTACTATAATAACTGCTGGTTGATAAAAGTAAGGGACGGTAAGGACTAGTGATGCTGAACGCCCACTTCCTCTTCAGCGATCTTGCCGCTTCCGTTCACGCTCATCATGTTAGGATGATAGATCTCGTTGTGCTGGGTAACGTCCAGGCCGAGCTCTTCTTCTTCTTCGGATACGCGGAGCGGGTGGATGAAGTTGATCAGCTTGAAGATCAGCCAGGATACGGTGAAGCTGTACGCTACCACGATCACGAGACCAAGCAATTGTTTGTAGAAAAGGCTGAAGTTGCCGTACGCCCAGCCGTCTGCAGCTGCAGGGTTGATGGCCGTGGAAGCGAACACGCCGGTGAGCAGCATACCCGTCATACCGCCAACGCCGTGGCAGGGGAATACGTCCAGCGTATCGTCGATGGAAGATTTGTTTTTATAATGCACCATTATGTTGGAAATAATGGCGGCGATGAAACCGATGAAAAGACTTTGTGGTACACCTACATAACCTGCGGCGGGCGTAATAGCAACGAGACCAACCACGGCGCCGATGCAAAAACCGAGCACGGAAGGTTTGCGGCCGCGGATCACGTCGAAGAAGATCCAGGAAAGACCGGCGGCGGCGGTAGCGGTATTCGTAGCAGCAAAAGCGGATACGGCGAGGCTGTTGGCGGCAAGGGAAGAGCCTGCGTTGAAGCCGAACCAGCCGAACCAGAGCAGACCGGTACCGATCAGCACGAAAGGAATATTGGCAGGCTGCAGTTCTTTTTTCTGGATATGCGCTTTACGGCGTTTCAGCACCAGGGCGCCCGCGAGGGCGGCGCAACCAGCGGAAATATGCACAACGGTGCCACCGGCGAAGTCGAGCACGCCGAGCTGATAAAGAATACCGTCCGCATGCCACGTCCAGTGCGCGATAGGTGCATACACCAGCAGGCTGAACAGCACCATGAACAATACATATGAAGTGAAGCGGATGCGCTCGGCCACGGCGCCCACTACAAGGGCCGGTGTGATCACCGCGAATTTCAGCTGGAACAGCGCGAACAGTAACAGGGGAATAGTGCCCCAGGGCTGCCCGGACCCAACGTTATTAAAGAAAAAATAGGTGGAAGGGCTGCCGATCAGGCCGCCTTGCGATTCGCCGAAGGCAAGGCTGAAACCAACCACCACCCAGATGATGCTGATAAGACCGGTAGCGATAAAGCTTTGCATCATGGTGGAGATCACATTCTTTTTATTCACCATGCCTCCATAAAAGAAGGACAAACCGGGGGTCATCAGAAAAACCAAAGTGGTTGCCACCAGTATCCAGGCAATATCAGCCGTGTTATACTTGCTTGCATCGGAAAAAGTTGGCACGGTCGGAAAAAAAATGCCAATTACGGCAAGCGCAGTCAAAAATATGAATGGCAAATAGTCCTGAAATGAAATTTTCTTCATAGCGTTTCATTTTAAATTTCGAAATAAAAGTAGGCAGGTGATTTAAAACATCAAATAGAAGGGCGAAAAATTGGAAAAATTTGAAAATATGGGGAAATACATGGGGTTGAAAGCAATCATATATTAATTCATAATAATATAAATTGTCTTTTTGAGTAATATAGGAGGTGGAAGAAGTGGTTAAGTAGCGATATAAATGTATGTTATACAATCATTTACGGCGT
>JBQCFV010000798.1:0-2186 GCA_051958695.1 Chitinophaga sp.
GCCAGCGTTTCTTGGATCTTTACCGAAGCGCTTAAAATACCCGCCTGGATGAACTTCGGTAAATTCAGGGTTTCCTGGGCAGAAGTTGGCCGCCCCGGCCCCGAATACTTCTCGAACGTAGTGTATGATATCGGTGCCTACGGCAGCGTGGTTACCTATTCTCCCCGGGGATCACGGCCGCCGGAAGACCTGAAGCCCGAACGCAAACGCGAAGTGGAGCTGGGCATTGAAACCAAATTCCTCAACAGCCGCCTCGGCCTGGAAGTAAACTATTACAACGGCAATACCTACGACCAGATCATGGGGCTTTCCGTACCACCCTCTTCCGGGTTTGGCGATACCAGGATCAATGCCGGGCAGATCAAGAACAGCGGCATCGAAGTATTCCTTACCGCTAATCCGTTCAGAAATTCCGACTTCAACTGGAACACCGTACTGAACTTCCATAGCGACAAACCGATGGTGAAAAAACTGGCGCAGGGCATTACCACGCAGAATTTGTGGGGCATGAGCGGCGCGCGCGTTGTAGCGGTAGAAGGCCAGCCCTGGGGACAGATCATGGTGAAACCATATAAAACGAACGAGAACGGTGAAAGGATCGTAGAAGGCGGTTACTACTCCACCGATCCTACCAAAGAAGAAGTGATCGGCAAAGTATTGCCCGACATCGCCGGCGGTTTTAACAACACGCTCTCTTACACAGGTTTCTCGCTGGACTTCAACATCGATTACCAGTTCGGCTCCACCCTCGTTTCCCAGACCAACATGTACATGGTGGGCAACGGTTCCGCCGCTTCCACCGTTGCATTCCGCGACGAAGAGCACGGCGGTCTCCCCTACTACATCAACAACAGCAGCACCCTCGTATTGCTGCCCAGCCATACCGCCGCGGTACCGGCGGATTCCAAATACGATTTCATCATGCACGACGGTGTGATACTGCCCGGCGTACAGCCTGACGGCAAGCCGAACGAAACGATCATCACGGCCGCCGACAAACATTCTTACTACTGGCAGAACTTCATGGACATCCAGCCCGACATCGTGTACAAAAACGATTACATCAAACTACGCAACGTGGTACTGACCTACGAGCTGCCCAAGACGCTGACTGACAGGATGCACTTCAACCGGCTCGCAGTTTCGCTGTTCGCCAACAACCTCTGGTACATTTACAAAACAATGCCGAACGTAGACGCGGAAGCCCTCAACGGCACGAACGTATTCTACGAAAACAACGCATTCCCCACCACCAGGAGTTATGGCGCCAGCATCAGGGCATCGTTTTAACCGCACAAAAAAGAACAACATGAAAAAGAGAAACATATTCAACGCACTGGCCGGGTTACTGCTGCTAACAACCGTTTCCTGCCAAAGCAAGCTGGAAGACCTGTACCTCGACCCGGACGGTTTTACGGCACCCACCATCGAAGGGTTTTATACGAACATGGAGCAGCAGCTCGGCATTTTCCGGTATTCCTATGGTGAAATGTACCATACCTTCAATACGATGAACCCCATACTTGGCTCCGGCGGTTTCCAGAACGACGGCGCGCCCAGCAGCTTTTCATGGTTGCATGATCCGTATGGCGACACCTACGGCAAGCTGCGCTCCTACGCTTCCATGCAGCAGCTGTACGACGGTCTTTCCGAAGAAGACAAGAAAAACTACGAGATCTTTATGTGGACGGGCGGCGCTATCAAGGAATATATTTTCCACCAGCTGACCGACGTTTGCGGCGACGTACCGTATTTCAACGCCATGCAAGGGCTCACGCTCAATTTTTTCCCCGAGTTCGACAAACAGTCGGATATTTACCCGGCCATGCTGCAGCATCTCGCGGAAATTTCCAATAACCTGAAAGGCTACACGCTCAACGGAAGCTTCATCCAGCAGCAGTTTCCGGCCAACGACGTGTATTTCAACGGCGACATCACCATGTGGCGCGTATTCGTCAACAGCCTGCGCATGCGGCTGGCGCTGCGCCTCACCAACGTGATGCCCGACCTCGCGAAAAGTACCATACAGGACGTGCTGGCGGATGGCGTGTACGCAAAAGACAGGGCCACGTCCATCACCCTGGTAGACCGTCAGCAGGACCGCGCCATGGAGTTCCTCATCTTCCGCTCCATCGCGGAGAGGCTCACCGCGCGCCTGTTCGTACCGGAAAATATGCTCAATTTGA
>JBQCFV010000799.1:0-2652 GCA_051958695.1 Chitinophaga sp.
AATATCATTACCGACAGCAAAAGCAGGCAGGGCTTCACTTCCATCGATTCCCGATATGCTACCAACCATACTTTTAATGCCAATGCGGAAACGCGGCTGTTCGGAAAAAACAGCGCCTTCAGCGCCAGCGCGGGTTACCTCAGCAGCGGCGGCTATACTTTGGGCGACGGCGGCGGAAGCCCGACCTCCGCGCCTTTCAGCTCGCTCACCTTACAATCCCGCTGGCAGCAGCAATGGGGGAAACAATGGCAAACCTCGATGTCCGGCAGGTACTACCGGCAGCGTTACGACAGCTGGTTCCAGGATACGAAAGGAACAGTGGACGACACCGGGAAGGAACAGGACGCCAATCTTTCGCTCCAGGTAAAACACACGCCCCATAAAGATCGCCGTCAAACGTTCCGTTTGTATTATTCCCGCTATCATACGCAGGAAGATATGATCTACCGGCACAACGGCGGGATCTACGATACGTCCTATTTCACGCAGCAATACCTGAAACCGGAGTACCAGCTCGACTGGCAGCTTCACCCAAAACACCTGCTCACGGCAGGTTCGGGATATGTGCGCGAATCCGTGGAAGCCACGCGTTACGACGATAAAATGGCTTTCAATACCGGTTATCTTTTCGTACAGGAGAACTGGCAACCGGCCAATCGCTGGAACATTTTGCTGGGCGGGCGTTTCGATCTGCACGATCAATACCCTTCGCAATTCAGTCCCAAGCTCTCTCTTTCTTACCGCTTTCTTCCGCAATGGCGGGTGATGGCTTCGGCGGGAAGAGGTTACCGCGCGCCGGATTTCCGGCAGCTTTACCTGCATTTCAACAACGCGGCCGTAGGCTATACCGTGGCGGGCACAAGACTGGCAAAAGAAATATTGCTGCAGATGCAGCAGCAGGGCCTTATCCGTCAGCTGAACGTGGACCCGGACAACCTGGAAGAGCTGAACGCAGAAAGCTCCTGGTCCTACAACCTCGGGGTACAGGGCAAAGTATTCAGCGTCAGCCAGGCGCGCGTCAACTTCTTCTACAATAATGTCAGCAACCTGATAGACACGCGCGCCATCGCTGAAAAAACGAACGGACAGCGCGTATTCAGCTACATCAATCTCAAAAGCATCGCCACCTGGGGAGCGGAAGCGGAATGGGAACAACGCATCGGCAGGCATTTCCGCGCATCCGCCGGTTACCAGTACCTCATGAGCCGCGACAACGAATTGTACCAACAGATAAAAGACAAACAGGTCTATACGCAGGACGAAACCACGCACGAAACGCGCACGCTGAAGAAAAACGAATACTTCGGCCTTTTTAACCGCAGCCGTCATACCGGCAATATCAAATTCAGCTATCTCAACACCCGCCTGGGCCTTGATCTGAACGCCCGCCTGCTCTGCCGCGGCAAATACGGTTTTGCGGACGAGAACGGCAACCAGGTGCCGGACACGGATAACGAATTTGTGAAAGGCCATGGCACGGTGAACATCGCGGCGGCCAAAACGCTGCTGCAAAACCGCCTGCGCATACAGGGCACGGTGGAAAATCTTTTCGGCTATACAGACGCCGCATACATCCCGACGCTGCCCGGGCGGCTGTTTTCAATAGCCGCCGGTTATCAGTTCAATCATTCTTCAAAATAAAACAGTACTATATGAAAAGACAACACCTCTACCTCGGCGCGCTCGCCTTTGCAGCATTATCCATCACCGCATGCAGTAAAGACGACGATCCCGCGCCGGAACCCCAACCCACCATTGTATCCACCACCGCCGCCAATATCGATGCGGACGCAGGCAATACCGGAAAATTCACCCTGTACAGCCTCACCGGCAATAAAGTGATCGCCAACACCGACTCCGCCACCACCAAATGGGACATCGGCTTCAGGGCCACCACCATCATTATCAACGGCGGCGCCAGCGGCCCCGGCAAAGCGGAAGCGCAGGTGCTCACCGGCGTATACAACGATCTTACCGCCGCGCCGGAAACAGGTTATGCAACAGACGCGGCCACCAAAGCCATCACCGGCTGGTACAACTACAACATGACCACCCACGTGATATCGCCCGTTACCGGCAAGTTCATCGTCATGAAAACTGCCACCGGCAAATACGCCAAGATCGAAGTGACCAGCTATTACAAAGATGCGCCCGCTTCGCCCACGCAAACGTCCGAATCCCGCTACTATCATTTCCGTTACGTATACCAGCCGGACGGCACGCGCAATTTCAAATAACCATTAACGCTTTTCACCCATGAAAAAAAAGATCATCTCCGCACTTGCCCTTGCGTTCGCAGCATTGAACGGCAACGCGCAGGACAAGCTCGCACAAGACAAAGCCGCTATCAAAAAACTCTGCGGCTGTCACGACGTTACTTTCGAATACACCGAAACGTTCCCGGCGGACAGCACCTACAAACCGAAAGGATATAAAAAGATCACCGGCGCCATCGAATACATCACCGTGGCCGAAGAAAACGACCGCCGCATCGTGCTGCAGCACCTGCTTATCGCAGGCGACGACGTGATCAAGCACTGGACGGAAGACTGGCAGTACGAGAACCGCAACCTGCTGCTTTTCGATAAAGACAGCCATTGGAAAAAGACCGAGCTGCCCGCCGCGCAGGTAAAAGGCCAGTGGACGCAAAAA
>JBQCFV010000800.1:0-6272 GCA_051958695.1 Chitinophaga sp.
GACCGACAGCGAGCTGGACACACCAACGGCGCGGTGGATGTACCGGACCATGCGGGCTGCCGAGCTGGCCGACACCACAAAAGGCACCTGGCCGGTGATGACTTTTGAAAAGGAAAGCCATAACTTTGGCAACGTAACGGAAGGCGAAGTGGTGGAATATTCCTTTAAATTCACCA
This sequence comes from Chitinophaga sp., assembly GCA_051958695.1. Taxonomy (GTDB): domain Bacteria; phylum Bacteroidota; class Bacteroidia; order Chitinophagales; family Chitinophagaceae; genus Chitinophaga. Next base: position 177 of record JBQCFV010000800.1, read on the forward strand.
ACACCGGCAACCGCGACCTGCTGATCTCCAAGGCTGAAGCCAGCTGCGGCTGCACCGTTCCCGAATGGCCGAAAGAGCCGGTGAAACCGGGCGAAAGCGCTTATATGAAAGTGAAGTTCGACAGCAAGGGCCGGCCCGAAGGGTATACCGAAAAAGAGCTGTATATCCAGGCCAATACAAAAACGCCCATGATCAACGGCCCGAAAATCCAATGCGTGATCGTGGCAAAGAAATAGTAATTTTACCAGCTTCAAATCAATAAACAACATACGATGTACAACTTATTAAACGTATTCCTGATGACGCCCCCGGCCGGTGGGCAAGGCGGCGGAATGGGCGGCACGGGTACCCTGCTGTTCTTCGGTGGCATGATCCTCGTAATGTGGCTCTTCATGATCCGCCCGCAGACCAAAAAAGCAAAAGCGCAAAAACAATTCATCGATAACCTCAGAGAAGGTGATAAAGTCGTGACCATCGCCGGCATTCACGGTAAAGTGAAAAAGATCAACGACAATAACACCCTCCAGATCGAGGTGAGCCCCGGTACGTTCTTTACGGTAGAGCGTTCCGCCGTGAGCATGGAATATACCGCCGCGCTCAATAAAGCTGCCGAGACCAAATAACCGGCGGATTTCAGATCATTCAGGAGAGAAGGGAAGGTTCCCTTCTCTCTTTTTTTGTTTATTTTGCCGCAATATGCAGATCATAGGCATTACCGGAGGCATCGGCTCGGGCAAAACGACCGTTGCGAAGATTTTTTCCCTGCTGGGCATCCCCGTGTATTCGGCGGACGATGCGGCAAAGGAGATCATGGTGAACGACCCGCTGCTCGTGGCGCAGATCCGGGAACATTTTGGCGACGCGTCCTATTTTGCGGACGGCTCGCTCAACCGCAGGCATATTTCCAATATCGTGTTTGCCGACAAAGCGCAACTGGAAGTGCTCAATTCCCTCGTACACCCCGCCACCATCCGCGATTCCGAAGCCTGGGCCCGGAAGCAAAGCAGCCCCTACGTGCTGAAGGAAGCCGCGCTGATGTACGAAACGGAATCGTTCCATCATGTGGACAAGGTGATCGTCGTATCCGCCCCGCAGGCGCTGCGCATACAGCGCGTAATGAAACGCGACGGGGTAGACCGCAACGCCGTGCTGGCGCGCATGCACAAGCAGCTGGACGAAGCCATCAAGCTGAAGCTGGCGGATTTTATCATTTACAACGACGAGCAGCAGATGGTGATCCCGCAGGTGCTGAGCCTGCATCATCAACTTTTAACTTTTTCCTCACAATCGGACGGGCGCTTTTAACGTTTCCTTAGAACGCTATATTATAGTTTCAGTGCATGAATCCAAGGTTTCTTGCCCTGATGAGCGCGTCCATATACTGTACGGCCGCTTCCGCGCAAACCTTCAGTAAGAAGGACACGATGCCGTATCCCCGTTTTACCAGGCCCCTGAAAGATTCCCTGCGGAAAGACAGCCTTCCGCCCATGCGCGTTTACCAGCTGAAAGAGTTCAACGTGCGGCACCGCGGCCCGGGCGAAGATTCGGCGCTGCTGAAAAAGCTGCAGCCCAAACGGCTTATGTTCTTCCTGCCGATGGAAAAACAAAAAGGGATAACCTATGAGAAAGAAGGCAAAACCTACCACCTGCCTGGTGTTGCGCTGGACCTCGGCGCCATCGCTTCGGTATTCGACTTTAAGAAAAAGGCCCGCGACGAAGCGTTCCGGCGAAGGGTGCAGCAAAAGCTGGAAGACCGCGCGGTGGACAGGATGTACAATGCCTACCTCGTGGGCCGTTTTATCCCGCTGAAAGGCGACAGCCTGGAACAGTTCGTTGACAGGACGAGGCCGCGCGCCAGTTTCCTCACGGGCATCACCGCTTACGATCTTGGGGTGTACGTCAAAAAGCGGTATAAAGAATACCTCGACACGCTAAAAAAATGAATGGCGCCCCGAAAGGCGCCATCCGCGTATGTTCCAGCCGGTTAACCTATTTCAGTTTCCCCAGCCATTCCTTCATTCTTTTCATGCCTTCCTGTATGCGGTCCATGCCGGTGGCGTACGAAATGCGGATGCACTCCGGCTGCTGGAAAGCCTTACCGGATACCACGGTCACGTTCGCTTTGTGCAGCAGGTACATGCAGAGGTCGTCCGCATCTTTCACCGTCGTGTCCTCAAACGATTTGCCGTAAAAATGGCTCACGTTGGGGAACATGTAGAAGGCGCCGTCCGGCTCGTTCACTTTCAGCCCGGGTATTTCCTTCAGCGCGTTGAGAATGAACGCGCGGCGTTCGCGGAAAGCGGCGACCATCTCCTTTGCCGTGTCCAGCGGGCCGCGCAGGGCCGTGATGGCGCAACGCTGCGTGATGGAGCAGGTGGCGGAAGTGATCTGGCTTTGCACCATATCGCAGGCTTTGGCGATCTCGAGCGGCGCGGCGAGATAGCCGAGGCGCCAGCCGGTCATGGCGAAACCTTTGCTCAGCCCGTTGATGATCACCGTGCGGTCTTTCAGCGTGCCAAAGCTGGCGATGCTGACGTGCGGCGCTACGTAGTTGATGTATTCGTAGATCTCGTCGGAGATGACAAAGATCTGCGGATGTTTTTCGAATACCGCTGCAAGGTTTTTCAGCTCTTCATGCGAATACACGGAGCCGGTGGGGTTGCAGGGGGAAGAGAACATGAACAGCTTCGTTTTTGGCGTGATGGCCGCTTCCAGCTTTTCAGGCGTGATCTTGTAGGAGTCTTCGATGCCGCAGTGCACGAATTTTACGACGCCCTGGCAGAGCTTCACCAGCTCGGAATAAGTGACCCAGTAAGGTGTGGGAATGATCACTTCGTCGCCGGGGTCCACGATGCTGAGCACCGCGTTGGCGATGCTTTGTTTGGCCCCGGTGCTCACCACGATCTGCTCCGGCGTGTAGTCGAGCGCGTTATCACGCTGCAGCTTGTGCGCCACGGCCTGTTTCAGATCGGCGTAACCGGCTACGGGCGTGTAATGCGTAAATCCTTCGTCGATGGCTTTTTTGGCGGCTTCGCGGATGTGTGCGGGCGTGTCGAAATCAGGCTCGCCGATACTGAGATCGACGATATCGATTCCCCGGGCTTTCATTTCCCGGCTGAGCTTTGCCATTCTGATGGTTTGCGGCACGGATATCCGTGTTAATCTTTCGGCTAATTGCATAGGCTTGTTTTTTTGGGTTGACCGCGGCAAACCTACTGCAAAAAAATGAAAAAGCCCCGGCATGTGCCGGGGCTTTACTGTCCTGAACGGAGCATATTTTTAATAACCGCCCTGGTAAGCGACTACTTTGATCGTGGGTTTGGTGACGCCAACGGAATCTTTCTGACCGATGAGGTAGATGTTGTACGCGCCGCCTACAGCGGTGAGCGCGGCATCGCCTTTCACGGCGATCTCTTCGCCTGCCGCATTTTTTACTGAGATGCTGGTGTTGGCTGCGTCTACCGGCTGGAACTGGGAATAGCCGCCGCCTTCAAAGTCCGCATAATAACGGGCCGCGAATACCTTCGCGCTGCCGATGAACCCGTCCAGCGGTTCGGTGCCGGACATCAGGTCGTAGAAACGTACGTTGGTCTTTGAAGTGGAAAGGTTCTCGAACGTTTCATGGATCTGGTGCACCGTTATACCGGTAGATTGCTCGCCGTATACGAGCAGGGTGTTATATTCCGAAGTATCGAAACGGGCGGTGAGCGTGTTCAGCAGGCTGTCCGCGCCGCCTTTTTTGAAATCGAATTTGTAGGTGTTCGGTTTAAATTCCGCCCCGGCGGCTTCGCCAAAGGGGATGGGTTTGTCGGAAGTGATCTTCTGGCCGTCCTGGAAAATGTCCAGGCCATACGTGGGGCTGGCCACGCCGTTCACAAATGCGATAATCGTCCGCGGTTGAGGCGGGGTGGGATCGCTGTTTTTCAGACAGGAGGAAAAACCGGTGATTGCCACCGCTACAGCGGCCAATGCCCATAAACGGCTCTTTTTCGTTACCATGCGCTCTTTCATTTTATGTTTTAATGCTTGTTTCATATTTGGCTACGGTTGTTTTTCCGGCCCGTACGCGACCTTATAACGCCCAAGGTCCGGTTTGTATTTTCTTTCCCGCCGCAGTTCCGTTTCGTAGATCAGTTGCCCCAGCTCTTTCAGGAACGGCTGGCCGACGGACGCAAAGTCGTAGGTATCGTCGCCGATAATACCGTCGCTGTTGACATACACGGTTGCCGAAAGCATAAATTCCACCCCGTTGGCAAAGTCCGCAAAATACGCCACATCCGTTAAAAAACCGTAAGCCCAGCCCGGTTTGTTGAATATCCTGAGCCCTTCGGGCAGCGTGGTTTTCGCATCGGCGCCGCCCAGCAGGTACTTCACATAGTTGCGGTGAAATTCCGTGGTGTCATACGCCGGGTGCTCCGATTCCGCCGGTAATTGCGACATGCACCGGTATAAAAACCGGTAGTCGCTCTCCGTTAAACGAAACCGCTGCGCAGATGTTACACTTTCCGGAAAAATTACGCTGCGGAGGATGTTGTGCAGGTCCGCCAGCACGATCCGGTTCTTTTCGGAAAAGTTGAAAGGGCCGTTCATAAGCTGGTCGCCTTCGTAATGGGCATTTCCCACGGAATCGTGCCGGGGCGGGAACCGCAGGGTGCTGCGCTGCTGCGGCTGGGAGTATACTGTTTCACCGTCCCTTACGAACCGGATACCGTTGGTGAGGCGGTTGGCCTCCGGCGGCAGCGCGATGCTGAGGCGGTGGCGCACCTGCGCGGAAGTATAGCCTTTCTGCCAGAGGGAGCGGTTGAACCCTTCCTGGCCGAGGAACTCGTACAACCGGTTAAAAGCGTCGTTGTCGCTGACGAGAAATATTTTTTTAATATAATGCGCCACGGAAGGCTGCAGGTCCGCCGCGCTGGTATCTTCGGTAACGGCCGTAGTGATGCCCGCGAGGCTGTCCGTGTACATGTCCGTATATTTGTCGAGCCGCAGGCGGTTAAGTTTTTCCAGCGCGAGAAAGGCCGCGGGCATTTTGACGGTAGATGCGGGATAGAAGTAGGTCCCGGGGGAAAGGCGATAGGTGAAGTCCGTGAAAACCGGGCGGTTGCGGGCATCGCGGTCGATGCGCGTGTAGATCACCTGGAGGCGGTGCCCGGCCGGATCGGCCATCACGGGCCCGAGACGGGCGGCGTTCGATTTCAGCAGTGAATCCAGGAATACGTCCGAATTTTTTTCCATGGAGGTAGAAATTATCGCTTTTGGAGTTTGGCAGTTCGCAAAAAATACCAATATTGCACCTGCCAGAAAAAAACGTTGCGCCATAGAAAGGAATTTTTTTTGCCGGAAGGCAGCTCAAAACCAATCAGATATTGGTTTTAGAACTGTTTGTCCCCGGGCTTTAATATATCAATTTAAATTCTATCTTTGCAACTCTTTAAAAATTAGTATTAATAATCCGAAAAGAAAATGCAACTAAAAGGACTGGTTAGATTTTTTACTGCCGCCCTGATCCTTATTTCTTTGTATCAGTTGTCCTTCACGTTCGTGGTGCGGAACTTTGAGAAGAAGATGAAGGCTGAGGCCGCAGCTGATGTTGCCCGCCAAAATCCCTCCGCCGAAACGAAATATCCCGGAAACAAAGAGCTTCAGGCCCTTTACCAGGATACGCTGAACGACCTCATCAAGGACCGTGTGGATCAAAAGCTGGATAGCGCCAGCGGCAAGCAGATCGCGGGATTCCCCTGGAACACCAGCTACATCAAGGCAAAAGAAAAGCAGCTCAACCTGGGCCTCGACCTGCAAGGGGGTATGAACGTGGTGCTGGAAGTTAGCGTGGAAGACGTTGTCCGCGCCCTCGCCGGCAATCCCAACGACCCTTCCCTCAATGCAGCCATCGCCACTGCCCGCGAGCGCAAAAAGAACAGCCAGTCCGATTTCGTGACCCTGTTCGGTGAAGCGTACAAGGAAAAGAACCCGAACGGCAAACTGTCGTCCGTGTTCGCCAACGCCCAGCTGAAGCAAATCACTTTCAACAGCTCCAACGACGAGGTGCTGAACGTGATCCGCACGGAAGCGAAATCCGCTATCAAGAATACCTAT
>JBQCFV010000801.1:0-4382 GCA_051958695.1 Chitinophaga sp.
CACGTTCTGCTCGCCGCCCATCACGCGCTGGATATAAGGTTTGATGGATTCGTAGTTATGTACCGGAACCCTTAGTTTGAACTCGTCTACTTTGAATATATTGGAAAAGCCGTATTGCTTGCCGAATTCGGTATACTGGGCCGCGCTGAGCAGGTTTTGGAACACCTGCTGCTGTACCTGCAGCGGGTATTGCATAAAGTGCTCGATGCGTCCCATCCTTAATCTGGCCAATTGCGACAGAGCTGGACTTAAAATCTTCATACCAGGTTTTACTAGGGTTTGATAGTGGTTATTGTTTTGCTGCTTCGTCGAGGTAATCCTTTCTGCGAAGTACGAAATTCTGGCCAAGATACACTCTTCTTACCTGTTCGTCTTCCGCCAGTTCTTCAGCCGTACCGGCCTTCAGTATCTTACCTTCAAACAATAGATATGCCCTGTCTGTAATGGAAAGGGTTTCCTGTACGTTATGGTCGGTGATGAGGATGCCGATGTTGCGGTATTTGAGCTTGGCCACGATGCCCTGGATGTCTTCCACCGCAATGGGGTCGATGCCGGCGAAAGGCTCGTCCAGCAGGATGAACTTGGGGTCTACAGCCAGTGCGCGTGCGATCTCCGTTCTGCGGCGCTCGCCGCCGCTCAGCACGTCGCCGGGGCTTTTCCGCACGTGCTGCAGGCGAAATTCGGACAGCAGGGTTTCCAGCTTCTCTTTCTGCTCGGCCTTTTTCAGCTTCGTCATTTCCAGCACCGCCGCGATATTGTCCTCCACGCTCAGCTTCCTGAACACGCTGGCTTCCTGCGGCAGGTAGCCGATGCCCATCTGCGCACGTTTGTACATGGGCAGCTTGGTAATGTTCAGCTCATTGAGGAATACCTCCCCTTCATCGGGCTTGATAAGGCCCACCACCATGTAGAAGGTAGTGGTTTTGCCCGCTCCGTTCGGCCCCAGGAGGCCCACGATCTCACCCTGCGTAACCTCCACTGACACGTGGTTTACCACCGTCCTGGCCCGGTAACGCTTCACCAGTTGCTGCGTATGTATTCTTAATGCCATAGATTGAATCTCAGCAAAAATAATAAAATCGGCGAATGGACAAGGTTTTCACCCTCACCGGCCAATATTTTAACCATTTATTTGCTATTAGATAAATAGTAGGGGATATATTATTTTTGCGAGGTTTTTAAAGATATCGCCTTATATGAAAGTTACGGAACATATTTCCCAGGCCAAAGGTACCCTCATCTCCTTTGAGATCCTGCCACCCCTGAAAGGTAAAAGCATCGAATCGATCTACGACCACCTTGACCCCCTCATGGAATTTAAGCCATCGTACATCAACGTTACCTATCACCGCAGCGAACATATGTTCAAAAAGCGCGCCGACGGCTCGTTCGACAAAGTGGAGATCCGCAAGCGCCCCGGCACCGTGGGCATCTGCGCGGCCATTATGAACCATTACAAGATCGACGCCGTGCCCCACATCATCTGCGGAGGCTTCAGCAAGGAAGAAACGGAGAACGCGCTGATCGACCTCAATTTCCTCGGCATCGACAACGTGCTGGTGCTCCGCGGGGACGCGCCCAAGAACGAAACTTTCTTCGAAGCCCACCCCAACGGCCACCGCTATGCGCTGGAACTGCTCCAGCAGGTGACCAATATGAACAACGGCATCTACCTCGAAGACGATCTCATGGGCGGCATCAAAACTAAATTCTGCATCGGCGTGGCCGGCTACCCAGAAAAACATTTCGAAGCCCCCAACCTGCAGACCGATATGGCGTACCTCCGCAGAAAAGTGGAAGGCGGCGCGGATTATATCGTCACCCAGATGTTCTTCGACAACAAAAAATTCTTCGACTTCGTGGCCAAATGCCGCGAAAACGGCATCACGGTGCCCATCATCCCGGGCCTGAAGCCGCTTACCACCCGCAAGCAGCTCAACGTGCTGCCCCGTACTTTTCATGTGGACATGCCCGAGGAGTTGGCCAGCGAAGTGCAAAAATGCAAAACGGACAAGGACGTGGAAGTAGTAGGCACCGAATGGCTCATACAACAATCCAAAGAGCTCAAAGCCGCCGGTTCCCCCGTGCTGCATTATTACACGCTGGGCAAACCGCACGTGATCAAACAGGTGGTGTCAGCGGTGATCTGATCTTCCGTCAAACATAAAAAACCATTGCGTGGATACGCAATGGCACAATTTCCCTATAACTGTCACACCTTTGTTTAGACTTATTGGTGATGTATTGCTGATGGTATGACGCGGGTAATTCCCCTCACCCCTATCAGCATGCAAAAAAAAAGCGGGACCGCATTACACGGCCCCGCTTCGGCTTTATAGGTGTAATCAGTAATCTTCACGGTTGAAAAGAATACCCACGCTTACGCCCAGGTACCGGTTTTTGCTTTCGGTAAATTCGCTGCGGTCGTTGTCCGTCATCCCCATGCTGTAATTAACGCCCAGCATCAGGCAGTTGTCGAACTCGTACCCCAGCGCGAAGTTGGCGCCGGCGTCCCAGGGATACATGCGCTGCACGGCGAGGTTGTCGTTGCTCCTGCGGGAGAATTGCACATCTTTCACATGCCGGGTAACCTCGCGCCCGTCCTGCACAATGTTGTAGCTGTAGCGGCCGTTCAGCCCGCGTGCGATGTAAGGGCCGAGGCCCGCGGTGATCTTTCCTTTGAATAACGGGAACTTATACACGAAGTTCATGGGCATTTCAAGATAGTTCAGCCGGAGCGCATTCCCCTTCGGGATATACACGCCGTTGAGCTCGATCTTGCGGTCGGGCGACTCTTCCAGGCAGGTGCCTTTGGTAACGTACCGGAAAGCCGGCTGAAAATACAGGCCGGCAAAGACGGGAACGTTCACCAGCAGCTCAATGTGCCAGCCATGCAACGTTTCCTTATTACTTGCGGGATAGGCGAAGCTGCCGGGCGAATCGCCGGTGATCTCCATGTCGGACGCGGTATAACCGCCGCGGATACCCAAACTTACCTGGGAAAAAACAGGTACAAAACAATAAAGCAGCATTACGGTGAGTAATGTAAAAATCCTCATACGCTAGTTTTTTATAGGATCACCTTGAGCTTTATAGGAGAAAGTAACAGGGGAAAATGCGCGCTCGAACGGTTCAGGTCTTTCACATGTCTGTATGCAGCGCAAACATACTGCAAACTTTCTCAAATCACAACATGCTGAAAATGAAATGGCAGGAATCATCGAAAAGTAACATTGGAACTGTCGGTTGTCTGGATAATGGTTCGAGAAATTAACAGGAAAACAACCGGGATTGTTCAGGCAGGCGGACAAAAAAACCGGCGGGAAATGCATACTGGTAAACCAGTATGCATAACCCACCGGTTCATCCGATAGTTGCGATGAAAAATCGGTTATTGTCCGCCGAACTTGTAGCCGACGGTCACGCCAAAGGCAGTGTTTCTGAAGGAATTGTCGTCGTCGCCGTTCCCTTGAAGATTAACGAGGCCGAGGTCGGTAAACAGGCCGAAGTTAAGGCCCATGGGCAACTCGTAACCTACCTGGAAGTTAGCGCCGGCATCGAATCTTTTCATCTGGCCGTTTTCGTCGCCGAACTCGATATCGTTCTTCACGACCGCGTCATTCACTACCGTTTCGCGGTTGCCGTTCAAACCTACTGCAAAGTAGGGGCCGAGGCCGATGAAGAGATTACCGTTGCCCACTTCGGGTTTGTACATGAAGTTGATGGGCAGTTCCAGGTAACCGACGTTCGTTTTGGTGTCAAAACCGAACACTTCCTCTTTACCGCCTTTACCCGTATATAACAGGCTCGGCTGAATGTAAAACTCGTCCGCCAGCTGAAGGTCCGCCGTAAGGCCGGCCCTGAAATTGGTCAGCAGGCTGCTGGTTTCCTTGTCTCCGTTTACTTTGTAGGTGTAGCTCGAAAAGCTGGGTCCCGCTACGATGCCGAATTTGGTCTGCGCGAATGTGGCGCCGGCGATCAGCAGGGCCGCAACGGATAAGAGTGCTTTTTTCATGTGTTGTTTTGTTTTAAAAAAGAAGATATATATGTCAGGATGAAATGGTATGCTATTAAAAAACTCGCTTCAGGCGAAATTGTTTATTTCATGCCGCCAAAAAGATAACCGACGGAGAAGCTCCACACCCGGTTCTTGCTTTTATCGTCACGTCCGTCGTCCGAGCCTGAATACAGTTTACCAAAGCCCATGCCGTATTGCGCGGATACGAGGAAGGTGCCAAATTCCACGCCTGCCAGCAGGTTGCCGCCGTAATCAAAACGTTTGTATTTGTCGTAACCCTGGTTGGGGTCGCCGGAATTGAGCGGGGTATCATCGTCCCATTTGATGTCGCTTTCGCCGCTGCTATGCACGCCCGCGATGTTGG
>JBQCFV010000802.1:0-3370 GCA_051958695.1 Chitinophaga sp.
AATGGACACCGGCGTGAACGGCGTACGCATCAAGCTCGGCACCATCAATCACATCGAGATCGCCAACCCGCCCATCGATGCGGCCAAACTGTTTGACATTACTGCAGACATACACGTGCGCGTGCCCATCCGCGAAACCGATCCCGCCAACCACGAGATAGGCGCGGACTTTACCGCCATGCCCGCGGATGCCGTGAGCGTGGCCATCACCAGCGGCGACCCCATTGCGCCCATCACCACTGCCGCCATTGAAGAGTTCGTGCATAAAAAATACCAGGAAGGCGCCATCCCTTCGCAGATCACGCCTGATCCTAGCATCAGCTTTGGCCCGTTCAGTATGAAGGTACATACTGAGCTGTACGACGATGTGAATGACCCCGCGCGGAAGATCACCATCGAAAAACCTGACCCCGGGCATGTAAAGGTGAACATTCCCTGCTACCTCCGTTTTTACGACATCACCGGCAGCTTCGGCGGCTTTGAGCTGCGCACGCCTATGGGCATCAACGGCACTGCCGTCATGCTCGCGGAATACACGGAAGAAACGGACCGCATCTTCGTCAAAACGTCCACCGCCACCGTTCCGCTTGAAAACGTAACACCCGCGGCAGCAGACTAAGGCAGAAATTATACATATAACAAAAACGCCGCTTCCATCGGCGGGTACGACCTGGAAGCCCTTATCAAAACGAATTTCAGCAACGCCGCCACCGGCCCCCTGCACGCATTTGGCGATGTGGAAGTGTTTGTGCCGACCCTTGCGCAGATAGAAGCCTTCATCGCCGCGCGTGTGCGCGACGAATTGCTGGCGCGGCAAAAGATACAGATATGGAAAGTGGAAGACCCCAGCGGCACCACTACCATCAACGATGTAACGCCGCAAGCTTACAGCAACGGTTTCGCGTTATGCATCAACGGCGGAGGAGGCGGTAATCCGGGCGCGGTGACCAGCTTCGTGCCGGCCGGGCGTGACTTTGCCATCGCCACCAGCGAAGCGAAAGTGCGGCAGGAATTTAACAAGACCGTTGCAGATCAATACGGATCGCTGCCCACTACGCTCGATGAAAAAGTGGAAGGCAAAACCGTGAAGCTCAATAGCATTGGCCTCGGTCTTCATACAGGCTACCTGGACGTGAACGGCGAAGTGACGATCGTGGACGCGGTGCTGGACAGCATCGACATCGACGCGGGCTTCGAGCAGAACGTAGGTCTCAAATGGGAAGACCAGTCGGACGGCACGCAAATGCTGAAGCACGAGCTGATCGGCGAGCCGGACGTGGACCTTGGCGCAGGGGCCTGGCTGCTGGTGGCTTTCCTGGGTTTCCTCACCTTTGGCGTCATCGGGCTGATCATCGGGCTGATCATCATGGCGGTGGTGGAAAGCATCGCATCCAAGATCGGCGGCGTGGTGGCGAAGGATGAATCCGGCAAAGTGACCGGCATCGGTGCGTGGCCCGGCAGTCTTGACGCGATCGGCAACGTGCAGGCGCGTTTTGAAAACCCGGTGATCATCGAGCCCAGCGGTTTGGTATTCGCCGGCAATATGCTTATCACCAGCACCTTCGCGCTTACTTCCGAAGACATGGCGCGCTCGCACGGCCCGTACAATGTTACCGGCAACGCCTTTGTAAACTTCAACGGCGGCGCGGACAAACCCACCTCCAAAGCCCTCTGGCTGGCGGGCGACGGCGCATCGTTCAACCTGCGGAACGTGTCGCACCGCTTTGGCAGGAGCGGCGTATACGTGGCGCGCGTGCAGATACAGGTAGACGAAAGCGGCGGCGCCACCACGCGGCATTACACGCGCGTGAACGTGAGGAACGTTGCCCCGGCCGTACAATTCGAGCTGCCCGTGATCACTATTGAAGAAGGGGAGAAGGTGACGCTGAAAGCGTCTTTCACCGACGATAACTGGCTGGACACCCATAAAGCCATCATCGATTTTGGCGACAACACCGCGCCGCAAACGCTGACCGTCACCGAAACCAACCAGGAGCCGCAGGCGCAGGGCGCCGTGAGCACGGAACACGCCTGGTGCGACAATGGAACATATACCGTGCGCCTCACCGTGCAGGACAGCGCGGGCGGTGTAGGCGAAGCCGTCATGACGGTGAACGTCATAAACGTGGCGCCGAAAGTATACACCTACAAACGCCTCTGCGTGCTGCGCAATCAGCCGGTGCGCCTGGACGCTGTATTCACCGACGCAGGCTGGTGCGATTCGCATATAGGCACCTGGGATACGGGCGACGGGCATATCAAAATGGCGACCATCCGCGAGAAAAATAAATCCCCGCAGGGCGTGGGCATCGCCTCCGCATCGCATGTGTACACCTGCAAGGGCAATTACGTGGCGAAAGTGACGGTGCAGGACGACGATGGCGGCGCAGGTACGGCGTATTCCCTGGTGACCGTTACGGAGCTGCAAAACGCCGATTTTGAAGGAGGCTTCCGTTATAAACCGCAAAAAGAAGCAAGGAACGTGCAGGAGGACGCCATAGTAGCCAACGAATGGCAGCCCTTCGCATCGCCCGTGCTCATCATGGACCCCGACAGCGGCAACGTACCGCCTTTCAAAGCAGCGTATTTCATCCCCGACGAATTTATCTGCCGTGACGGGCAGCGCGCGCAAGGCGTTACCATCGAAGGCTCCGGCATTGCGGGCATCCGGCAGGGCATTTGTGCGAACACGGGCTGGGATTATGAGTTCACCGCCTTTTATCATCTGCCCACGCGCAGCAGGGGCGTAGCGAGGATCGGGATTGACCCCACCGGGGGAACTGATCCCGTTTCCGAAAACATCAAATGGGTGGAAGCCGCCGCGGTGGACGAATGGGTGCATATGTCCGTGAGAGTGACCGCCGAAAAGCCGCGCATCACCTGTTTTATCGCGGTATTCCAGGAAGGGGGGCAAAGCGAGCTGTATATCGACCGCGCCGCATTGTTCATGATACAGGCCTGCGATCCTTACCCGCTGATCATGCGTCCGAAGGACCGGCAAGACTGCTGCCCGGTGGACGAGCTGGAACGGCACGATTTTGACAGGCTGGAAAAATACATGAGCGACGATCTCAAAATGTATTACCCTGGCAGCGCCGCTTACCGGGCAACGGCGGCTGGTGTAAGAATGGTGGACGAGAACAATCCCCCGCCATCGTTCCGGCTGGATAAACAGTCCGGCGAGCAGCTGATGAACATGGCCGTGAGCGGAGCGATACAGCTGACGACAGGGATCGCGAAAACGTTGATCAAGGGGACGATCGGGAGGGTGTTGCCGTTTGGGAGAAGGAAGTAAGGGATGCTGTTTGTTATGGAAGAATTTGGTAAATTGCATTACCATGTCAGATAAGAAACAAATATCTCAAAAGTT
>JBQCFV010000803.1:0-6576 GCA_051958695.1 Chitinophaga sp.
GAAATTGTCGAACGTGCCGGATATTTTGCCTTCGTCCGCCAGCATGCCGTTGATGGAGGCGGTGGCCTTCGACAGGTTGTGCATGGTGCCGTTGAGCCCTGCGATGGCGGTGCGGATGTTATGCTTGGTAGTGGTGTCGAACACGGAGTTCACGGTAACGAGCAGCGTGTCAACGGAGCCGAGAGCGGTTTCCAGCTTTTTCACGAGGGGGCTGAGCTGTTCTTTCAGCGCGTCCGTAATGGAGCCGTCTACCGCGGCGTAAATGGTGTCTTTGTTTTTGAGCGATTCGTCGGTATTGCCGAAGTCGATCTCCACCTTGCGCGTGCCTAGCAGGTCGGAACTGATGCGGGCCACGGAATTTTTCGGGATCTCTATCTCTTTATTGATCTGCAGGGTCACCAGGATGCGGCCTGCGCGTTTGTCCATCACTTCAAGGTCCAGCACGCTGCCGATGGTGAGCCCGTTCACGGTTACCGCGTTGGACGGCTGGAGGCCGTTCACCTGCTGGTAAACCGCGTAAATGGTCTTTTTACTGGAAAACAGGCTCCGGCCTTTCAGGATATTAAAACCCAGGATCAGCAGCACAATGGCAACGGTGGTCAGAATACCTACTTTCGTTTCGTTATTGATTTTCAGCATCGTTTAAGAATGTTCGTATCGCAAAAATAGTTAAAACAACGGTGCGTAGTTGTAGGCGAACAGAATATCTGCAAAACACGGGCCAATGGCAGGGATCAATCGATGCGTTCCCCATCCTTGTAGGTGAGCATAAATGCGTCCGTAAAGCCCTGTTTGCGGGCTTTGTACACGGCGGCCTGGGCCTCTGCTTCCGTACGGAAGCTGCCCCATATATATTTATTGACCTTTTTCTTTCCTTGTGAGTATTGTTCCCGCTCGATGGTGCCTTTCAGGTTTTTGAAAAGGGTATTGGTGGAAGAATAGACCTTTGACGTGGTCATCAGCTGCACTTTGTAGCTGAGGTTCTCCGTAACCGGTTTGGCGGCCGGCGTTTCGGCGGTGGTACTAACGTTGGCGGGTATATGGTTCACCGGCTCCGCGGCGGGAGCGGCAGGCGCCGCAGCGGGAGCGGACGCGGGAGGCGTGCTATGGTGGCGGGATACCTGCGCGTTCATATACACTCTTTCCAGCTCGTCCTTGTATCTTTTGACCGCGTTGAAGATGCAGCCGGCCAGCTCGTTTTGCCCGTTTTCTGAATTGAGGTATTTCTCTTCGTCGGGGTTGCTGATAAAGCCGAGCTCCACCAGCACGCTGGGCATGGCGGTGGCATGCAGCACGAGAATACCCTTTTCGTTACGCTGGCGGGCGCCGCGGTTGATGCGGCCCACGTTGGCAAATTCATCCTGCACCAGGTTGGAGAGGCGGTAGCTCTGATCGAAATATACGTTGCGAAGGGTATTGAGCATGATGATGGTCTCCGGGTCCTTTGTGTCCATGATGGCCTGCGTCTCTTCGGAATTGGCGTCGAACACGATCACCGAGTTGTTGCGCAGCGATTCGGCCTTGGCCGCGTTCTTGGTAGTGGCCCAGATATACGTTTCCGTTCCCTTGGCGGGATTCGGGTAGCTTTTGTACACGTTTACCCTGCGGGTGCGTTTCTTTTTCTTTACGTAATAGGTGCGCGTTTTATGCCCCACGATCTTTTTGATGGGAGGGGCGGCGTTCACGTGAATGGAAATGAACAGGTCGCCCTTGGCCTCGTTGGCGATGGCGGCCTTACGGTGCACGTCGTCGAAGCGGTCGTTTTTACGGGTGTATACCACTTTCACATCGGGCATGGCCGCTTCGATGAGCTTGCCCAGCTTGAGCGCTACGTCCAGGGTTATATTCTTTTCATACGAAAAACTGCCCCTGGCCCCTACGTCGCTGCCGCCATGACCGGCGTCGATCACGATGGTGCGGATCGGCTTGTCCTGCACGGGTACAGGGAAATCCGGTGTAGTTTTTGCATGAATGAACAAGGTATAGATCAGTCCTATGCCTAATCCTGAAAATAAGACTCTTTTCCAGCGCATGTCAACATTTTATTTTAATGGGTTGTATTCAATTACGTCCAGGTCCTTCATTAATTGTTCACTATAACTTTATACGCATATGATGCACGTTCACTCAACATTCCATACCTTTTTCCCCCGCAAGGGCATTAGCGAACTATGTAATAATTTGTATAAAATCATGTAGGTTTGTGCCCGCTTAACACATGGACCCTTTCTGCAAAAATAATTATAAAAACTTTTTAAGGCGGCTCTTCCTGCCTTTGATCCTTCTTTTGTTCATGGCCTGGTCCCTGTTAAAAGACGATGATGCCCGCGCATCCTCACTTCCCGCGTTCTACTTTAACAAAACTTTCACAGATACAGTACCACAGCCGCATCGCGTTATTTTCCCTGACAGGGATTCGCTGGCGAAAGATACGGCAAGACGGCCTATTATAAAACGCACGATCGATACAATTCCGTCTGTCACGCCGGATTCTCTTCATCTCACGGATACTTCGCGCGTCTTCCAGGACTCGCTGAAGCGCGATACCTCGGGCATCCGCATTTCCAAGGACAGCCTTACCGCGCCCGTGTATTATAAGGCGCAGGACTCCATCGTGATGTTCGTAAAAAAGAAAGAATTCCGGCTTTATAATAAGGCCGACGTAAAATACGAGCAGACGCAGCTTACCGGCAATACCATGGATTTCAACCAGGCCACCGGTATCCTCACCTCCAGGATGGGCGTGGACACCGCCGGCAAGCCGCTGGACAAGGCCGTGCTGAACGACGGCACCACGAGCTCCGACATGGACTCCGTACAATACAACTTCAACAGCGGCAAGGCCATGATCTACCAGACCCGCGCCCAGTACGGGGAAGGGTATGTGAGCAGCCAGAAAGTGAAAAAACAGCCGGACAATACCATATTCGGCTTCAAAAACGGCTATACCACCTGCAACCTCGATACGCCGCACTTCGCGTTCCGCGCCAAAAAGATCAAAGTGATCCCTAACACTTTAATTGTATCCGGCCCGGCCAACCTGGAGATAGAAGGCATTCCCACCCCGCTGTTCATCCCCTTCGCCATATTCCCCATCAGCCAGGGCCAGCGCACCGGCCTGCTGCCGCCGCAGTACGTGGTGGACCAGCAGCGCGGTCTCGGCCTGCAAAACGGGGGATATTATTTCGGGCTGGGGGAGTACCTCGACGTGACCGTACGGGGCGACATATATTCCTACGGCAGCTGGGGCACCACCATCAGCCCCACTTACCGCAAACGATATAAATACAACGGCGGCCTGAACCTGGCTTACGCGCTCACCCGCATCGGCGACCCGGACGTAAAGCAGGACTTCACGCGCTCGCAGGACTACAAGATCTCCTGGAGCCATAGCATGGACGGCAAAGCGCGTCCCGGTACCAATTTCAGCGCCAGCGTACTGTTCGGTACCTCCACCTACAACCAGTACAATGTGCGCAACGCTGCCACCAGGCTCAATAACAACATGAGCTCGTCCATCACCTATTCCAAGAACTGGATCGGCAAACCGTACAACCTGTCCATCGCCGCCAACCATAACCAGAACACGCTTACCCGCCAGGTGACCATCAACTTCCCGGACGGCTCGTTCAACGTCAACACCATTTATCCTTTTCAGCGGAAAGAAATGGTGGGCACGCCCAAATGGTACGAAAAAGTTGGCGCGAGCTACAACCTGCTGTTCAGGAACAATATGAACTTTGCGGACTCGAGCTTTGGGAAACCCTCGATGTTCGACCGCCTGCAGGCCGGCATGCAGCACCAGATACCGCTCACACTGTCTATCCCGCTGACTGGCAGCATCACGCTGTCGCCCAGCATCAACTATACCGAAAAATGGTATATCCGCCAGCAGGTGATGTCGTGGAACGCGCAGCACCGGAATTACGATACCACTTACAACAGCGGCTTTTTCAGAAGCAGCGCCATGTCCACCGGCGCGTCCCTGGCCACCGCTATTTACGGGATGTACGGCTTCAAGAATAAAAATTCCAAAGTGCAGGCTATCCGCCATGTGATGCGCCCGAGTATCGGTGTGAGCTATTCGCCCGATCTCGCCAGCAAGGATTATTATATGGTGCAGTCCGATACCACGGGCCGTATGAGCCGGTTTTCGTACTATGACGGCGCGCCTTTCGGCCCATCGGCTTCGGAAACCTTCGCCGGGCTTAACTTCGGGATAGACAACAACCTTGAAATGAAAGTGAGGTCGGACAAAGACACGTCCGGCTTTAAAAAGGTCAAGCTGCTCGACGGTTTTGGCGTGAACAGCAGCTACAACATCGTGGCGGATTCCTTCAACCTTGCGCCTTTCAGCCTCAACGCGCGCACCAACCTGTTCGACAAAGTGAACATTTCCTTCAACGGCACGATCGATCCTTACCAGGTGGACAGCATGGGCTACCGCGTGGACAGATACGCCTGGAAAGGCGAGAAGTTCAGCATCGGCCGTCTTACGCAGGCCAACATCGCGATCAGCACCTCGTTCCAAAGCCAGGACGCCAAAAGCAAGGCCAAACAAAAAGAGAAAGAGCAGCTGGAGGAAGAAGAAGGCGTGCTGCCGGAAGCGCAGCTGGAAGAGCAGCGCCGGCAGATGGAGCTGATGCGCGCGAACCCGGGCGATTACGTGGATTTCGACATTCCCTGGCGCATCGATCTTTCGTACAGCCTCAGCTATAACCGCGGCCGTTCTCAGGACCGCCTGCGCGACACCACCATATTCACGCAAGGTTTGAACTTCAGCGGCGATTTCAGTCTTACGCCAAAATGGAAGATCATTATGAGCAGCGGTTTTGATTTCCGCCTCAAACAGATATCCTACACCACGCTCACCGTTTCTCGCGACATGCACTGCTGGCAGATGAGCATCAACCTCGTGCCATTCGGTTCCTACCGCCAGTTCAGCATCACCATCAATCCCAAAGCCGGCATCCTCCGCGATCTGCGGGTGAACCGAACGCGGCAGTTCCAGGAATTTTAGCGGGCCGGGGGCGCCGCCGCTTACGGAAATTTTAATCCGTATATTTAAAGCATATGAAACCGGAAAATCCCTTACCGCAGGTCAACAAAAAAAGACTTTGGTTATCTACGCCCCTCAGCGCAGCGGCAGCCGCCATACTGAGCCTGACCGTCATCTATGTTACAGGATCGTATGGTTTCGCGCTGTTTGTGCTCACGCCGTTTTTTATTGGCATATGCGCCGCCGTTATTTACGGTTACGATCAGCCCGTCAACCGCCGGCAGGCCGTGGGCGCGGGACTTTTGGCGCTTGGCGTGTTCGTGTCGGGACTTTTGTTCTTTGGGTTGGAAGGACTGATCTGCATCGCGATGGCCGCACCGGTGGCGGTGCCGCTTACCGTGCTGGGCGGTATTGCGGGGCATACCTGTTTATATTGGAACAAACAAAAGAGCGCTGCAGTAATATTGTTGTTGATCGCGGTCATACCCGCCACCGCCTTTATGGAGCGTGACCGGCGGCCGCCTTTGCGCGCAGTGATCACTTCCATCGAGATCGACGCGCCGCCGCAATTGGTATGGAAGCAGGTGATCGCGTTTCCTGAGCTGAAGGAGCCGGAAGAGTTTATTTTCAAAACTGGTGTTGCTTACCCGGTGAATGCGACGATAGAAGGAACGGGCGTTGGTGCGGTGCGGCATTGCAATTTTACCACGGGCAGTTTTGTAGAGCCGGTGACGGTATGGGATGAACCGCGGCTGCTGCAATTTGATGTGGAAGCGCAGCCCGTGCCGCTGAAGGAGCTTAGTTTCCGTGAAGTCGATCCGCCGCACCTGCACGATTATTTCGTGTCGGAAAAAGGCCAGTTCAGGCTGGTGGAGCTGCCCGGCGGGCGCACCTTGCTGGAAGGCACTACCTGGTATTATCACAATATCAGGCC
Source organism: Chitinophaga sp. (assembly GCA_051958695.1). Taxonomy (GTDB): domain Bacteria; phylum Bacteroidota; class Bacteroidia; order Chitinophagales; family Chitinophagaceae; genus Chitinophaga. The sequence continues at coordinate 5,934 of JBQCFV010000803.1, forward strand.
CGCATTTTATTGGCGCTTGTGGAGCGATTACATCATCCACAAGATCCATCTGCGTGTGCTGGAACATATTAAAGCCAGCTCGGAGCAGGGCTCATTAAACGCTTATCCTAAAGAGATTTCTGAAATCATTTCTTCCAAAAGCAAATATTTTCCGGATAATACGCAAATGTCCATTGCCTTAGTCCAGGAGGGAAGGACAAATTATTACGGAATTATAAAAGTAAACGACACCATAAAACCCATCGAAAATCAAAACAAAGTTTTTGAAATCGGTTCCATTACAAAAGTATTTACGTCAACCGTATTGGCTTCACTCGTAGAGGAACGTAAAATCAAATTAACCGATGAGATTAACCCTTATTATCCATTTTCTTTTAAAGACAATATCAGGCTGAAGTTTATAAATCTGGCAAATCATACTTCGGGCTTACCACGATTGCCTGAGAACTTGGATTTGTCAAATGAAACCAATCCATATAAAAGCTATGGGAAAAAGCAAATTGAAGACTATCTCAAAAATATTTTAAAACTTGAGAAAGAACCTGCGAAAAATTATTCCTACTCAAATTTAGGAGCGGGCTTGTTGGGTTATACGCTTGGATTATCTCAGAAAACGAGTTTTCAGGAGATATTGCAAAGGAAA
>JBQCFV010000804.1:0-3443 GCA_051958695.1 Chitinophaga sp.
CCACGAGATATAGTCAGCATGTGGATTTTAATATCTCTCCGCCGGTTATAAACCAGTCCGGGCCGACCAAAGTAATGGTCGGCCCTGACTGTTTTTGAGCATACGCTTTACTGCAGCTGCATCGCCTGGTCGCAGATGCGCTGGCCTTTGGCCACCTCACCGGAACAGATATACGATTTGCCGAGCATGAACATCGCGAAAGCGTTCATAGGCTGCTGCATGAGAATGTTGTTCCATTGCACGGCCGCCCGCGTGTAGTCCTGCTTTTTGAAATAAGCGTTGGCGAGGCTTTGCATGATCTGGATGTCTTTTGGTCTTAAGCTGAGCGCGGACCGCAGGTTGCGGATCGCATCATCGAATTCGGCCTGTTTAAGGTGCGCCAGCCCCAGGTTTACATAAAGATCGGCATTTCCGGGGTGGCCCAGCCTGGCGGCGTTTTCGAAGGCCAGCGTGGCGTTGTTGTAGTTTTTCATGTTAAAATGCATCATTCCTGATTCGTAATATACACCGGCAGTGGTACTGTCCGCCTGCAGTGCTTTTTCATAGTATGTAAGCGCTTCTTCATATTCTTCGTTCTGCGCATGCAGCCTTGCGATGCGGCAGAGCAGCACCGGCTGCTCCGGTTCTTCCAGCAGCGCAAGTTCCAGCGCGCGGATGGCTTCAGCGGGATGGTCGAGATGCGAATAGCTCAGCCCGATGATGCTGTTCATATGCGGCGCGCCATGTTCCCTTGCTTTGAAAGCATACGTGAGCGCGTCTTCCCAGGCTTTTTGCTCAAAAAATATTTCCGCGAGGGCGCCGAGCGCTTCGCCGTTGCCGGCATACTGCTCAAGCAGCAGGAGCAGTTGCTGTTTGGCGTTCTCGGGTTGCTGCTGAAGGCGGTAAAGATTGGCCAGCTCGAGGTAAGGAGCGGCGTAACGGCGGTCTGCCCTGATGGCGGCGGTAAAACGGTCTTCCGCTTCCTGCAGCTGGCCGTTGAGCTTCAGGCGCACGCCCTGCTCGCAAAGCTGGCGGGCCCGGCGGTCATGGCCGGTTTCGTCTGCCGCGGACGATGCGTGGCAAAACATCAGCAGCACGCTTAGGTACAGTAGGATACGGTATAGGAACATAATCAAAGCGCAATGGCGCTGTTCAAATATACATATTTTATATAATTTATAGCATGTCGCTGGAAGAAAAAGACAAAGGCATGAGGCTGCCCGCATTCTCCACCACTATCACGGGGCCGCTGAGGCCCGCCATAATGAGGCGCAGCGGCGTGTTGAACCGCTGCTCGTACTCGCAGATAGTTTGCCGGCAGATACCGCAGGGAGCAACCGGTTTTTCGCTGTTTCCCAGCTCATTGCGGTAGCTTACGGCCAGCGTGCGCACCGGTATGCCGGGGTACAGGGAAGAAGCCGCGGAAAGGGCCGTTCTTTCCGCGCAAATGCCCACCGGGTACGAGGCGTTCTCCTGGTTGGAGCCGGTTACCCGCTCGCCGTTCGCCAGCAGCAGGGCCGCCCCTACCCTGAAGCGGGAATACGGGGCATAGGCGTCTTCCGCCGTTTTGCGCGCCAGCTCCAGCAGGGAAAGGTCTTCCGGTGGAAGTGCGGATGCGTCGTTATAAACAAGGTATGCCACCTCCTGTATCTTTTTTTCCATATCGGTCGGGTTGTAAGGTAAAAACGAAGGAGCCGTTCCTTCCGCGTTCCTCAAGTTACTTCTTTTCGGATTTCGCGGAGCGAACGGCCCCACTTTATGATCGTTTTTGACCGGTTTATTTAATGGTGCTGAAAAGACGGCTCCAGCGTATGCCGTGGCTGCCGTAGCTCATCCAGATGAGCCATGCCTTGCCCACTACGTGATCTTCCGGAACAAAGCCCCAGTAGCGGCTGTCCAGCGATTTGTGACGGTTATCGCCCATCATCCAGTAGTAGTTCATTTTAAAGGTGTAGCTGTTGGTAGGCTGACCATTGATGATGAACTGGCTGCCGCGCGTTTCAAGCGTGTTCTTTTCGTACACGGCAATGATGCGGCGGTACATTTCGATATTGGAGCTGTCCAGCTTTACGGTAGCGCCTTTTTTCGGGATGTAGATGGGGCCGAGATTGTCCACCGTCCAGTGATGAATGGTGTCCTGCGGCCAAACGCCCTCCACGATAGGGCTGAGGTAAGGCTGCACGTTGCCGTTCACGACGGACATGGCTTTTATCTCACTGGCTTCGGAAGGGGTAAGGTTGTAAAACAGCTTGCCTACTTCCAGCACTTCGTACGGATTGGTGATACCCATTTCTTCGAGACGCATGGTATTGAGCGGGTCGCCGTTGTTGGTCGCAACATTGTACTGGCGCTGGCTATGAGGCGGAGTGGTTTCGGGAACGCCGTTCACCACCACGATGCCGTCGCGCACTTCCAGCGTATCGCCGGCAATGCCTACGCAGCGTTTGATATAGTTTTCCCTTTTATCCACCGGGCGGGAGATCACGCGGTACTGGCTCCATACGTTCTCCCTTCCCATGCGCCGCACAATTTCATAATAGCTCTCGTCCGATCTTTCAAGCGCCACGGTATCGCCTTCGGGGAAGTTGAACACCACCACGTCGTTGCGCTCGATATCGCCAAAACCGGGCAGGCGGCGGTATTTCCACTGGATGGCCTCGGAGTAGGCTTTGGTATATTTTGTGAGGGGAAGGGTATGATGGGTGAAAGGCACCGCCAGCGGTGTCATGGGCACGCGGGGACCGTAACTAACTTTGCTTACAAACAGGAAATCGTTCACCAGCAAGGTTTTTTCCATAGAAGGAGTAGGGATGGTATACGCCTCGAAAATGAACGTCCGGATGAGCGTTGCCGCGATAATAGCGAAAACAGCCGCATCGACCCATTCGCGGACCGCGGACTTTTTCTTCTTTGGCTGCCCGTCCTTTTTTCTCCAAAATGCAAGGTTCATGCTGAGTTGTTTAGTTATTTTAAAGACAAATATAATATTCTGTTAATTGTATGCCAGATTTAACAAGCAAAAGTTTTCATAAAAAAATCCCACTTAAGTTTACCAAATAGCATTATCCGGATACCTGTTTATTGCTATTTTTGTTTAATCCTATTATCCAGAACATTGAACAGTTTTACGATAAAAGACATTGAGAGCCTTACCGGCATCAAAGCGCACACCATCCGGATATGGGAGCAGCGGTACAATGTGCTTAAGCCCAAACGCAAAGATACCAACCATCGCGTGTACGACAACAGGGACCTCAAGCACATCATGCGTATCGCCTACCTGTACCGCCACGGCTACAAGATCTCCCGGATCGCCAATATGAGCGAGGAGGAGATCAGGCAGTTGTCCCTTGAAGAAACCGGCCACAAAGGCACGCACCTGCACCAGGTATATATCAACCAGCTGGTGGAGGCGATGATCGATTTCGACCAGGTGAAGTTCGAAAAGATCTTTCATAACATCC
>JBQCFV010000805.1:0-4940 GCA_051958695.1 Chitinophaga sp.
CGGCGGCGAGAACGGCGGCATCCAGAACCCGGACGATCTTTCGAATCCCGAATACACGCAGCTGCGCCTCATTCCCACGAACCTCGGCGGCGCCAGCGCGCAAAGCAGCAGCAGCTTCTTCAACACGTCCATCCCCACCAAAAACGATTACCAGGAGGCGAGCATCCTCATCCGTCAGCAATACGACTGGGGGAAGGGAGACACCATCCACGTAAACGATACCACCGACATCTATAAATTCGACCCGCTGTTCAGGGTGGAACATACTTTCAGCTATACGCAGAACACCTACGAGTTTATCGACTCCGCGCCGGATTCGCTCTGGTACGCCAACCACTACGGTTTCGAGATACCGGTGGGCGGGTCGGACAGCGTGTTTGCCTTCCACCAGTGGCGCACCATCAGCAACGACCTGTCCGTGATGCAGTTCCCCGTGCGCGGCAACCAGGCCCACTTCATCAAGCTGGGCGGCGGGCTGGACAATATCAGGGGGCGTTTCCAGGCAGACAGTATTTCGTTCATGAACTTCCGCGTGCATGGCGAATACCGCAACAAAACCCGCAACCAGCGCTGGGACCTGCAGGCCAAAGGCGAGTTTTACGTGATCGGCGAGAACGCGGGCGATTATGCCGTGATGGGCCGCCTCAGCCGCTATCTCAATGAAACGCTCGGTCATGTAAGCCTCATGGCGATGAACGTGAACAAGGAACCTTCGTACGTATACCGTTTTTTTGGCTCCAACCAGCACATTCCCTGGCAAAACCTCAACCTGGACAAGGAGAACATCACGCAGATACAGTTCAAGGCGGATAATAAAAAGTTGAAGTACAACGTGACGGCGAATTATTATCTCTTCAACAAATACACTTATTTTAAAAGCTATACCGAAAGCGACCAGTTCACCGGTCTTTTCAACCTGCTGCAACTGGTAGCTTACAAACGCCTCGATCTCGGCAGCTTCACCATCGACGGCGACCTGGCCTTCCAGCAGATCGCGGGCGACGCGCCGGTGCAGATACCGGCCTTCTGGGCCCGGTTGCGCCTGGCCTATACCGCGCGGCTGTTCAAAAACCTGAACCTTTACACCGGCCTTGAAGGAAAATACAACACGCCGTATTACGCGGACGACTACTCGCCCGTGATCGGCCAGTTCGTTTACCAGAATATGCAGCAGTTCAGCAACATGCCGGAAGTGGCGGCTTTTGCGCATTTCAGGATCAAATCCTTTACGGCGTACGTGCGGGCGGAGAATCTCAATTCCTTCCTCTGGGATTATAATTTTTACGCGCCGCTGTACCCCAGCAACGACTTTGGGGTGAGGGTGGGGCTGCGCTGGTGGTTCGTGAACTAAGGGCCGCCGCAGCAGTTTTTCGGCCGAATACCTTACATTTGTATCGTGAAAAAAATGCTCACCATATGTTTTGCCATACTTTACACGCTGATTACCAGCGGGTTTAGCGTCAATGCGCATTATTGTATGGGAGAGCTGGCTTCGGTGGACCTGCATGATACTTCCAAAGAACCCTGCCCCAAATGCGGCATGCCTTTAAAAGGCGATTGCTGTAAAGACGAGGCGAAGTTCTTCAAAATGGACGATTCCCACCAGGCCGCCAAAGCCTTCGCCGGCATGACCGAAAGCTGGACGGCCGTTCCCGTGGCTATTCAGCCCGGATGGCTTCAGCCTGTTCTCAACGCCCCGGTGCTCAAAACCGGGGCCCCCGTTCACGCACCGCCGCTGATAGCGGCGCTCCCGCTTTACAAGCAGCACTGCATCTTCCTGATCTGATACCGTTCTATCCCCCGGAACGATAACTCCGTGCGCATTTCTACCGCACGATCTTTTATTTATTCAAATTGATCAGATCATGAAAACGATACTTCTTGCCATTACATTCATCGCGGCGCAATTCACCGCATCCGCGCAATATAAAAAGGCCGATCTGCAGGTGGCGGGCCTCACCTGCGCCATGTGCTCCAACGCCACGCAAAAGGCGCTCAAAACGCTTCCTTTCGTGGACCGCATCGATACGGACCTGAACACCGCCACGTTCACGCTCAGCTTCAAACCCAACTCCGCCGTGAGCCTCGACGAGATCCGCGAAAAAGTGGAAGGCGCGGGCTTTTCCGTAGCCACGCTGAAAGTAACGGCTCATTTCGACGGCGTGAAAGTGGAGAATGATACGCACATTCCGTTTGCCGGGCAAACGCTGCATTTTATGAACGTGAAACCGCAGGTGCTCAACGGTGAAAAAGTAGTGACGGTGATCGACAAGGATTTTGTGCCGGCGAAACAGTATAAAAAATACAGCGCGCAGACGAAAATGTCCTGTTACGCCACCGGCACCATGGCCGATTGCTGCCATGCCGGCGCGAAGCCCGCAGGCAAACGAGTGTATCACGTAACCATTTAAGCCCCGTTCCATGCTCAGACAATTATTTTTATTCGTCATACGGGCGGGAACGGCCGCGGGCGCCCGCGCGCAGGAGCTGTACGTGTACACGGAACCGGCCAGCAATATGGCCACCAATTCCCTCGGCGTAAGGGTCACGAACAGGTTCTTTCCCATGGACCATGCGGATTACACCGGTTACCGCCTGCAGCCCGAAGTGATGTTCGGCGCGTCCAAAAACCTGATGCTGCATGCCAGCGGTTATTTTTCAAACATGATGCAGAAGCAGTTCGAGCTCGAAGGAGCGAGCGTGTACGCCAAATACCGTTTTTTCTGGCGGGACGATGTGCAGACGCATTTCCGGATGGCCGCGTTCGCGAAAGGCACGCTGATCAACAACCCGTACATACCGCCTGCAGACGAAGGGCACGATCATACCGCCAAACCGTTCAACAACGAAGACCTCGATCTCGACGGCGGCACTTCCGGCATAAGCGGCGGCATCGTAGCCACGCAGCTGCTGCATAAGCTGGCACTGTCAGGCACCGTTTCGTACGACCGGTATATGCGCAACACCAAAGACGCGATGCCGCTCTTCTTTTCGAAGAACGCGCTCAACTACAGTGTGTCCGCAGGTTACCTGCTGCTGCCGCGCAAATACAAAAGCTACAAACAAACGAACGTAAACCTGTACGTGGAATTTCTCGGCAAAAGCAACCTCGACCAATACCGCCGGAAGTATTACGTGGACATGGCGCCCGCGGTACAGTTCATTATCAACAGCAACTCGCGGGTAGACCTTGGTTACCGCTGGCAGCTCTACGGCGATATGGACCGTGTGTCGGACAGGAGTTTTCTCGTGCGGTACGAGTTTAATTTTTACAACATCAGAAAGCAGCGTTAATATGAGCAAGGCAGAATTGTATATCAAAAACATGGTTTGCCCGCGATGCATCAAGATGGTACGGTACGTGCTGGAGCACCAGGGGATGGAAGTGCTGGACGTAAGCCTGGGAAAGGCCTTGCTGAAACACGCTCCCACCGCGGAACAGCTGCCCGCGATCGCGGAGGCGCTGAAAGCGGAAGGGTTCATCCTGTTGGACGACCGCCGTCACCAGACCGTTGAGGCCATCAAAAATTTTGTGGTGGAAACGGTGCATTACGGCGAGCTGGACGAGCTGAACGAAAACTTCTCCACGCTGCTTTCGCAAAAGCTGCAAAAGGACTATCACCAGCTCAGCAAGCTGTTTTCCGAAATAGAGAACACGACTATCGAGCAGTACATCATCCAGCAGAAGATAGAGCGGGTGAAGGAATTGCTGGTGTACGGCGAGCTGACGCTCAGCGAGATCGCGTACAAGCTGGGATACAGTAGTGTGGCGCATCTTTCCGGGCAGTTCAAAAAAGTGACGGGGCTTACGCCCAGTCATTTCAAACAGCTGAAAGAAAACAAACGCAAGCCATTAGATCATATCTGATTTACCGCGGAAGAGGGTGTATCCACAACGGATACACCCTCTTTTTATGAAGAACACCTCGTGAATTAACTTCCTTTGATAGAATGAATATAGGCAGCCAGTTCCGCCACCTGCCTGCCCGTGAGCGCGCCTTTCCATGAGCGCATACCTTTCTCCGGCACTCCGTTCCAGATAGTATGGAAAATTTCTTTCGTGCTGCCGCCGTGCAGCCAGGTATCGTCCGTAAGATCAGGCCCTACCATGCCTTTGCCCTGCGGGCCGTGGCACATGGCGCATTTGCTCACGAAGGTGAGCCTACCCGCTTTTACGGAGGCTTCGTCAGTCAGCTCCGGCACGTTGTTCTCGTCGATCGTTTCTTCTGCAACAGCCGGCGCCGCGGCCTGCACGGGCGTAGCATGCATGAACTGGAACGCCCAGAGATAACCTGCGATGCCCATTACGATAAACGACATCGCCCAGGCTTTGTTGCTCACGCGCAGGCCGGTGAGCGTTCGCAAAATATGCAGCAGCACCAGTATCACGATGATCTCAGTAGCGATCACGGTCACCATAACGAACAGTGCATTGTCGGGCAAGCCGGGGATGACGGGCGCGGCCAGCAGCATGCTTTTCATAAAACGTTCGCGGTAGATGTCCGTAGCGCCGAGGATAGTATAAGCCAGCATGATGATCACGATCAGCAGGCCGAAAGCGATGCCCAGCAGCAGCATGGCCACGGGGTGGGAAAATTCGAGGAAGTCGTTGGTGCTCATAGCGCAGGATTTGTTTCATGAAACTACTTTTCAAATCCTGCAATCCGCATGAGCGGCCTCAAGACGGTGCATGACTTTCATCAGCCCTGCTGCTGAATCATATAACGAATCGCCACAATTGTGTAACATCCGGCCCGCATTGCGGCATTACCTTTGTAACAGATTAAAACCCGGTACCATGGTGAAGATCATAAAAAGCATACTCCGGTTCGCCCGGTCATTATTTGTAAAGAAGAACTGTTGTAAATAGCGGTGCGCATGTATTCAGCACGAAGTGCAAATCCCATGTGACCATTGAAAAGACAAACGACGACACATGA
>JBQCFV010000806.1:0-6227 GCA_051958695.1 Chitinophaga sp.
GGCTGGCTACCGTCAGTGCGATCACCAGGAAAAAAGACCTTATCATACGGATTATTACGTTTAAGAAGTTTTAAAGATAATAATCCTCACGGAAGGTTCATATTTCCTAACTTTCAGCATGCTAAATCTCAGTATGAACTACCCTTCGGTACCGCGGGAAATGGACGCGTTCCTGGATTTCTGCCGCGGGCTGCCGCCCGAAAGCCAATATGCGATCCTGCATCCGCCGTACCGGCCGCTCAGCGAGGCGGACGAAGCGGCGCTGGGGAAATGGCTGCATTTTTCCCCCGGGAACCATCACATCACCCTGCTGCCCAGCGCCAATGGCGGTCTTTCCGCAGTGCTCACGGCATTGCGGGGACAAACGGAGGAAATCGCCGTGGAAGCTTTTACCTTCCCCGGTTTCCGGCAATGCGCGCTGACGGAAGGTTACGGGTTGAGAGTGGTAGGGTCGGATGAGGAAGGCATGTTGCCGGAAAAGCTGGAAGAAGCGCTGCACAAACATCCCGTAAAGCTGGTCTATATGCAGCCAACGGTGCACAATCCCACCTGCGCGGTAATGTCCGAAACAAGAAGGAAGGCGATCGTGGATGTTGTACGTTCTTTTGAAGGCGTGTATATACTGGAAGACGACGCCTACCGTTTTCTTCATTCCTCCCCTCCCCCTTCGTTCCTCGCGCTGGCGCCGGAGCGCACCATTCATCTCTACAGTCTTTCGAAAGCGTTCAACCCGATGCTGAAAGCAGGCTACGCCATTCATCCGCGCAACGTATTGCCCGGTCTTGGCGATATCGTGAGAATGCAAAGCAGCGGGGCATCCCTGCTGTTCGTACGTTTTGGGCAACACCTGATCGAAAGCGGGGAACTGTTGCAGATCATGGAAGAAAAACGAAGCGTGGCCATGCGCTGCGCGGAACAATTTAAAGAGATCTTCAACGGCGTTGCGTACCGCACCTTCCCCGGCAGCTTTCATTATTGGCTGCCCTGCAAAGACCCGGGCGCAACGGTAAAAAAGCTGCAGCAGGAAAACATCGATATTTCGGATGGAAGGATGTTCTGCTTAACGGACGACGATCAGTATGTGCGCGTGGCGCTGGGCACCAGCTGGCAGCGGAAAGAGCTGCCCGACGCATTGCGGCGTGTGGCGGAGGCGTTGTAAGGACAATTCATTTCCCGATTCTTGTATGCGAGTTGTTTCCCTTGCTTATCCTGATATCGCGGAGAAGTTGACTTTTTATTTGTCCATATGCCATCCGCATCTTATCTCCATAATCATTCGGCCTGTCCGGCACGCGGCTCAACGGGTCATGATAGCAGCGCTGAATCTATTTATCCGCCTGCCCGCGCATCTTATCCTCATAATCATTCAACCTCTCCAGCATCCGGCTCAGCCAGTCCTTGCAGGTCATTACGGTGGCGAGGCTGGGGTTAAAGAATCTTAGCCGGAACACATCCTCCATTCCCGCGTCTGTTCTTTTGAGCTGCAACATGCCCGCTACGGTGGAAAATAGCTGCCGGACAGACGTGGAGCGGATGATGCCTTCTTCCATATACACCCTCGCCATCAGCGCGGCCTGCGGGATGGCCGCAAAAGCCCTCATTTCTTCGTCGGGATATGTGGCCGGTTTCTGCGTGGTTTCGATCAGCGTGCGGATGAAAATGCGTTCTTCTTCCAGCCATGCGGCCAGCTGGTGCTTGATGGAAAAACCTTTGACGAGGCTCACGCTGCCATCGCGGAGCAGCGGGACGTTCCGTACTTCCCTGATGCACCAGGTAAGCGTGTTCACACGGCCCTGCATATCGCTGAATCCGCGCAGCCATTTTCGCATGCGGTGGGTGCAGTACAGGAAATATTCCGCTGCGTTGAAGTTGAGATGTATAAGCAGGAAATGCACCTGCAGGTTGAACTGCTCCGCAGGTACGGGTTCGAAGCAGGCGGCGGTAAGCAGCCGGCTGAGCAATTCGCGGTAATAGACCAGTTCGCGAAAACAGATGCGCGCGTCCGCATCACCGGTGAACTGTTTTACGGGAGACAGAATGATCTCAAGCAAACCGGGATCGAGGCCGTTCTTTTTCAGTTCCCGTTCCGCCGCTTTGAGCTTTGGCTGCAGCGGCCGCCTCGCCTGCGCGGCGTAAGTGACCGGCACAATAAGCTCAGGCAGCAGGTGATCTGCAAAATGCTGCTCCAGCGCGACCAGCACGGTATGCAACATTTCTTCCAGCGCATCGTAAAACGTTTCGATATCTACGGACGCAGTCATGCCGGAACGAAAACGTTGCAGGGTATCGAGCAATTCCACGCACATGTTCTGCCATTGCTGGACGGCGGTCCCGCAGGCCGTACCGGCAGACGAAGAGGAAAGTTCAAGGAGCTGGCCGGTGATCCGCAGCTTTTCTTCCTGCACGCGGCCGAGATATTCGGGCAGGCTGTTCCTGCGGCCGGACAGCATTTCCGGAGTCAGCTGTACTGTTACGAATTGGTTAAATGGTGTCATATCACGTGAAAAATATGGTGGTGACAAATAGAAAAACACGCGCATATACTGCTGCAAAACCCCGCTTATAATTTTAAAAGAATTACAACGGTCGTCACAAGCACGAGATATTTTTTACCGGAGAGATGTCAGGTTTTCAGGGGTCAACCGCGTGTTTACGGCATGTTTCAGGAGTTCCAGGTGGTGAACAGGGTGTGCAGGAAAAGTTTTTCTTCCCTGATCCAATCCTGCAGCTGGCCGCGGATGGAACCTTTCCCATGATACAATGCATATTCGTTGGCCGGCATATTTTTCAGCTCTTTACCGTACCAGATCAGCAGGGCTTTTTTCTCCTGCAGGGTACGCAGCTGCGCGACTTTTTGCCGCAGCATGCCCGTGGAATAGCGGAACAGTTCCGGCGAGTTAAAATTGTAAGCGTAGAGGATGTAATGTATCCTTTCGTCGATGCTCAGGTGCGGCAGCGTGTCCTGCGTTTGCAGGTCCTGCAGCAGGCGGCGGTAAAACAATATAGCTCCGAAAGTGAGCGGCGCTTCTGCCTGGCGCAGCGGCCGGAAGATCAGGCTCACCAGCCCGCGGTCCGCTTTTTTGTCGAGCAATTGTTTTTCCGTTTCGCGCACGCGCGGTTCCAGCTGCGTTACAACGTGATGCGCATAGGCGTCGGGCATAAAAATATCCCGGGCCAGGTATTCCGGAAAATGTTGTTCGAGCGCAATGAGAATATCCAGCAGCACGCACGACACTTCGCCGTAAAAATCATGCAGCGACTGCGCAGCCTGCCGGCGGAACTGCTGCAGCGCATCGAGCATGGCCACGATCTGCATTTGGTATTGGCGCAACGCGCGCGCTTTTACGTCCCATCCGCCGGGGGCGGACCGCTGGTCTATTTCTCTCAGGTCTGCCGTGATCCTTAATTTTTCGTTCCTGATCTCGTCCAGGTAAACCGGCATCTGTCCTTCTTCGCAGATCAGATCGCCGGGAGCGAACCGTACGTACACCAATTGGTTTAGCCTGTTCATTTTTCACACTGAATTTCCTATCTTTTAAGATGCGCAGTTGCAAAGAAAAGGGTGAAAATGTGACACGCATTTTTACATTCCCGGCAGCATTCAATCGATTGACACATACATGTTTGCTAATTCTTCTTCAGGAATGCAGCAGCATCATTCAACAAAATACTTTTCTTCCGCGTTGTATATGCAACATGCGTCTTATTAACAAAAAGGCGGGCATTCAGGCCCATAAAGGAGTTGCGGACAAGACGCCGTTAACAAAAAAACAATTTTTTTTCCACCGGATTCACCCTGACCCCTTCGATATACTCTCTTATAAACAGAATGGAAAACGAATTTCAAATACGCATTCTCCTCGTAAAGGAAATTTTCGGCACCATTACTCCTGAAGAGCAGGAGAAGCTGAACAATATTCTCGCCACCAGCGAGGAAGCGAGGGCGCTGCGTATTGAAGTGAAGAACAACACCATTACCGCCAGCCGGAAAGAATTTTATACGCGGGACATGGAAGCGGATTTCCAGGAAGTGCTCCGCCGGCATCATCTTATCAGGATGCGTCGCCTGCGCAACCGGTTGCTGGTCGTCATAACGGCGGCCGGGCTGATGGGTGCGGCGTACTGGGTCTGGCCGCGGCTTCCCGAGGCCATTCCACCGAGAGCCGTGATGCCCGCCAGGAATCATGCCGTGATATTGCAGTTCGCAAGCGGCGAAACGCTGGCTATGCAGGAAAACGGTTTGCAGAGCTACCGGATTGGCGGCACGGACGTATATAAGAACGGCAGCGTCCTGCGTTTCAATTCCTCCGGCGCCGACGCTTCGGGATGGAACATGCTCAGCGTGCCGCCCCGCAAAGAACAGCGGCTGCTGCTGAACGACGGCACCGAAGTATATCTCAACAGCGCGACCAAACTGCGGTTCCCCTTTCGTTTTCCCAAAGAAAAAAGAGAAGTGTACCTGGACGGGGAAGCGTACTTCATCATAAAAAAAGATCCCGCACGGCCTTTTATCGTGCACGCAGGACAGGCCGACATTCAGGTGAACGGTTCAGAAGAATTTAACGTGAACGCTTATACGGCCACGGAGGTTACAGCATCATTGATAAAAGGACGCATGACGGTGGCCGCCGCCGGCAGTGAAGTTTGGCTGATGCCGATGGAGCAGGCGCTGGTGGCCACCGAACGGCCCATCATCAAAAAAAGGCACGATCCCTCGCACACCGCGCAATGGGTGACCGGGGAAATGAATTTCAACAATATTACCGTCAGGGATTTCGGGGACCTGACCAGCCGCTGGTTCAACACCACGCTGTACATCGATTCCCCGGAGGCGGACAAAAAGCTGGTGACGGGTAAAATTTTCCGTGACCAGCCGCTGGACGATCTGATCGAGCAGATCAACCGCCTCAACACCGCGGAGCTATACTGGAAAAACGGTATGCTCCACGCCAGATAAGTGATGTGTAGATTAATGATAGCAACTCCATCACGCTGAGACATTAAAAAAAGCCGCTCCCGTAAGAGCGGCTTTTTGATTATTTCAACCGAAGCAATTAAGCGGCGCTCACGGCCACCGGTACAGGTTTCATCCCGAGCATCCGCATGAACCTGAAATGCGAGCGCACCGCGCTGTACAGGGTCGGCAGGCTGTTATACTGGATACCGTACTCCCTGCACTTCTCTTCCACGATCTTGCTGATGGCCGGGTAATGCACATGACTGATACGCGGGAAAAGATGATGCTCCACCTGGTAATTCAGTCCGCCCACGAACCAAGACACTACTTTATCGCCGGGAGAAAAATTCGCGGTGGTCTTGATCTGGTGTATCGCCCATTCGTTCTCGATGATCTTATCGTCGGCGCCCACCGCTTCAAATTCCGTTTCTTCCACCACATGCGCCAGCTGGAACACGATGGCAAGCGTAAAGCCCATCACCAGGTGCATGGCCACAAAACCGATCAGCCAGGCTTGTGCGCCCAGCAGCAGGATAGGCAGCGCGATGTAGAAAAGTACGTACAGCACTTTGCTGCCCCAGAACATGAGATGATCCTGCAGCTTCATTTTCTGCAAAGGCGTTCTGTACACTTTTCTTGAAAAATATTTCACGAAGTCCATGATGAACACCCAGGCAAAAGATGAAATTCCGTATACCAGCACCACGTAAAAATGCTGCACACGGTGCATAGGCACCCATTGCTGCGAGCTGCATTGCCGCATCAGCGGGCTTTTCGCGATATCGTCGTCCACTCCGTCCACATTCGTATAAGTATGATGAATGATGTTGTGTTTCTGTTTCCAGATGAAGGCGTTGCCGCCGAGCGCGTTGAGCGTAAGACCCAGCGTATCGTTCACCCAGTTCTTGTTGGAGTAGCAGCCATGGCAGGCGTCGTGCATCACGTTGAAGCCGATGCAGGCCAGCGTGAAGCCGAGCGCGCAGCTCATCAGGATGCCGATGGCGGCAGGCAGCGGGAAAAGCAGGAGGCCCAGGTACAGGCAGATGGCGGCGGGTATCAGCACGATGGTTTTAAGATAAAGGTGCCGGTTACCCGTTTTTTGCACGTTATTCGATTTAAAATACTCTTCTACCGAAGCCTTGAGGGCAGGGAAGAACAGCGCGTTTTTGTTGTTGAAGGAAACTTTAGGCATGTCGTTGTAGGTAATACCGCCGCTGTCGATAGAAAATGATGAAATAGGATCGTCACCAGAAAAACACGGTTGGCATTA
>JBQCFV010000807.1:0-4879 GCA_051958695.1 Chitinophaga sp.
TTCCGAAAAGCGGCAGCGGCGGCAATATCTACACCAAAGACGAATTTGCCGACTTCATCTACCGCTTCGAGTTCCAGCTGACGCCCGGCGCCAACAACGGTCTGGGTATCCGCGCCCCGCTTGGCGGCGACGCTGCCTATAAAGGCATCGAGCTGCAGATCCTCGACAACGAGGCGGACATCTACAAGAACCTCCACGTGTACCAGTACCATGGTTCCGTATACGGCGTAATTCCCGCCAAACGCGGCTTCCTGAAACCGGTAGGCGAGTGGAACTACGAGCAGGTGACCGTAAAAGGCACGCACGTGATCGTAGAGCTGAACGGCACCGTGATACTCGACGGCGACTATGCCGACGCGCGCGACAACGGTACGCTCGACCACAAGCAGCACCCCGGCCTGAAAAACACCACCGGCCACATCGGCTATCTCGGCCATGGCTCAGTGGTACGCTTCAGGAATATCAGGATCAAGGATTTGACGAAGAAGAAATAAACGTGACCTCATTTTATACGCAAAGGGCCTCCGGTTGTTACCGTGAGGCCCTTTGTTATACATCACCGCATAGGGGGAAAGCACGTGCCTGGCGTCTTATAAATGTGGATTTATCCCGCCAGGGTGAACCAACAACCAGGGAAATTTATCCACATCCGGCTTGTGGAAATATTCCCGGACCGCGCCTGTAAACCTTTCGCAGGTTGGCACGTTATAGGATATATCCCGATTGTAACCATCAATATTTAACCCGAATTAATACGCCCTCTATGAAGACGGTAGCCTTTCTCGGCGGTATTGCAGGTATCATCCTGGCAGTGATCGCCTACTTTGCGGAATTGAAAAGCTGGATGAGCACCGAGGTGATCCTCACCATCGGTTTTGCCGGGTACGTGCTCATTATCACGGCAATAGCATATTTCCTGCTAGCCTGGCTGTACAAAGGCAGCAAAAAGCTGGATGTGCTGTAAAATAACGGTATAGGCATTAGACCTGGACCCGGGAGACCGGGATAAAAAAAGACGCCCCTTAAAGGCGTCTTTTTATGTCAGCTTACTTCTTCAGCTTCTCGGCGAAGGCCCTTTTGAATTTCTCGAGCTTCGGCCTCACCACGTAATAACAGTACGGTTGCGAACCGTTCTGGTTGTAATAGTTCTGGTGGTAGTTCTCCGCCTTGTAAAAAGCCTTGAAAGGCGCGATCTCCGTAACGATCGGCGCGGAGTACGAGCCGGATTCCTGCAGCTTCTGCTTGTAAAATTCCGCTTCCTGGCGCTGCTCTTCGTTATGATAAAAAATAACGCCCCGGTACTGCGTGCCCACGTCGTTGCCCTGCCGGTTCAGCTGGGTAGGATCGTGGCTCAGCCAGAATGCTTCCAGCAACGTGGCGAAGCTGATCTTTGCCGGGTCGTAGGTAACATGTATCACTTCGGCGTGGCCGGTAGTGCCGGTGCATACTTCCTCGTAGGTGGGGTTGGGCTTGTCGCCCCCGGAATACCCCGATTCTACGGTCAAAACGCCCTCAAGCTGCTGAAACTGCGCTTCCGTGCACCAGAAGCAGCCGGTGCCGAAGGTGGCCTGTTCGGTCTTTGTGTCTTTTGGAATGCTCATATCCCCTGGTTCTTTACTGGTTTCGGTTTTGGACTGCGCGCAGCTGGCCAGGCCGGAGCCTGCGAAAATTGCGGCGAGCAGGTATTTTTTCAGGTACATCATTTACGGTTTCTGTATATCAAATTACGATATCCCTGGTGCTTTGGATCGCCAAGTTAGTTAACTTTAACATTCTTTTGAGAAAAGGCGGATGATGAACCGCATTTGTCATTCGCCCCCGTTTATTGATCAAACGTTTTTGAGCAATTCCCGGAGATAGGCCACTTTTGCGGAACGAAAAAAGGAAAAAAGGTTGCACCGGGCCGGCAGCCGCTAATTTAAATTGACGAAAAAGTGAAATATTTTCCAGAGTCGGCGCTGGTGCAGTTGGAGTTTGACAAGGTAAAAACATTATTGCAGGATCATTGCAAAACCGAGCTGGGCAAGCAAATGGCCGAAGAGCTGCGCCTGCATACGCATATCGATTACGTGAGAACGGCGCTGCAGCAGGCGCACGAATACAAGCAACTGGTGCTGATCCAGGTGCATTTCCCCAACGACTATGTGCTGAACCTCCGGCAGGAGCTGCGCCTGCTGGAAATCCAGGGGGCCGTGCTGACCGGGGAACAGTTCATGCTCATCCGCAAGCTGGCGGAAAGCATGCATAGCATCGTACGTTTTTTTGACGCCGACAGAAGAGTGACCTATGCAGCCCTGCATGGCGTGATCGCGCATACACATTACGAAAAAAAGATCGTTTCGCTGATAGACGAAGTGCTGGACGAAGCCGGGCAGGTGCGGGACAATGCCACGCCCGAACTGGCGAAGCTCCGCATGCAGCTGTTCCGCAAACGCACCGAGCTGAGAAGGGTGTTCGACCGCATCCTTTCCAAACTGCAAAAGCAGGGCTACCTGGCGGACATCGAGGAAAGTTTTCTCAACGGCCGCAGGGTAGTGGCCATTTTTGCGGAACAGAAACGGATGGTGAAAGGCATCCTTCACGGGGAATCGGATACGCGGCGCACCGCCTTTCTGGAGCCGGAGGAAACCATCCAGCTCAACAACGAAGTGCATTCCCTCGAAAGGGACGAGCAACGCGAGGTGTACCGCATACTCCGCGCGCTGACGGCGGACCTGGCGCAGCATCACGACCTGCTGAGCGGTTATCACGACATCCTCGGCACCTACGATTTTATCCGTGCGAAAGCCCGCCTCGCGCTGGACATCAACGGGAACTTCCCCATGCTGGTGCCCCACGCGCAGGTACACCTGGTGGAGGCTTATCACCCGCTGCTGCTGCTGTACAACCGCAGGCAGAACAAGCCTACCATCCCCATCAGCCTTACGCTGGACAAGGACCACCACATCCTCGTGATCAGCGGGCCGAACGCGGGCGGCAAAACCGTGACGCTGAAAACCGTGGGGCTCATCCAGCTGATGCTGCAGGCCGGTTTGCTCGTGCCCGTGCACCCAACCAGCCAGCTCGGCATCTTCCGGCAGGTGATGATCCACATCGGCGACACGCAAAGCCTTGAATTTGAGCTGAGCACCTACAGTTCGCATCTCAAGAACATGAAACATTTCATGGAAAACGCGAACGGCAGAACGCTCTTTTTTATAGACGAATTGGGCAGCGGCTCCGATCCCAACCTGGGCGGGGCCTTTGCAGAAGTGATCATGGAAGAGCTGGCGCGGAAACATTCCTTCGGCATCGTTACCACGCACTACCTCAACCTCAAGATCATGGCGGGGAAAGTGAAAGGCATCCTCAACGCCGCCATGGGCTTCGACGAGCGGAACCTGCAGCCCATGTACAAGCTGCTGGTGGGCAAGCCAGGAAGCTCCTACACCTTCAGCATCGCGCAGCGCATCGGGCTGGACCCCTCGCTCATCAGCCGGGCGAGAAAGCTGGTCGACGAAGGGCATTTCAGGCTGGACAAATTGCTGAATAAGGCCGAGCAGGACCTGCAGAAAGTGGAAGGCCGCGAAAAGGAGCTGCAAAAGCTACTGAAGGAAAACGAAAAGCTCAACAAGGAATACGAGATATTGTCCGACAAGGAACGCGTGCAGCAGGCATATACCATGCAGAAGCTGCAGAACAAGATCAAGGAGGAAGACATCAACTATCTCAAGGACATGGAGCGAAAGCTCAAGCAGATCGTGATAGAATGGAAACGCACCGACGACAAGCAGAAAGTGATCAAACAGGCGGAGGCACTGCTGTTCAACCGTAAAAGCCAGGCCATCAACGAAAAGATCAAAAAGAAAGTGCAGGACCGGTTCGAGGAGCTGAAAGGGGAAGTGAAGACCGGCGACCAGGTGAAGATCAGGACGAACAACCAGGTGGGGAAAGTGAAGGAGCTGCGCGGGACGACCGCGGTAGTGCAGATCGGCAACATTCCCATCCAGGTGAAGATAGCGGACCTGGTGCTGGTGCAGGAACGGCAAAAAGCGGAATAACGTATCTTTACACACCACACACACATTCCATGCAACTGACGAAATTCAATCACATACCCATGATCAGCGTGCAGGATTCCAGCTACGCTGAAGAAGGTTCGCAATTCCTCATACATCTCGCCAATCTCCGCGAGATCGACTGGGAAGGGATCGACATGCCTCACCGGCACGACGGCTATACGATCGACATCCTGCTGAAAGGCAGCGTTACGCAATACATCGACTTCGAAAAACATACCATCCACGCACCGGCCATCATCATGCTGGAACCCGAGCAGATACACCAGCACGACCGCAGCTCCGACGCCGAAGTGCTGGCCATGTATTTCACGCGCGACTTCCTCGTGACCGAAACGCTCGGCGTGCTCAGCTGCTGGCAGTGCGTGTTCAAAGACAATATCCTTCACCTCGAAGAGCACCAGCTGCAGGAAGTGCTGAGCTTCGCGCGCATCCTGCTGCATGAGTTCCGCAATGACCGGCCGCGCAAGGAAGCCGTGCTCCGCCACATCCTCAGCGCCTTCATCATCGCCTGCGGACGCATCGCCAGGCCTGAAACCGGCAGCACGGAGATCTACCGTTCCGAAGCGCCTTTCAACGGCCTCGGCATCCAGTTCAAAATACTGGTGGACGAGCATTTCAGGGAAAAGGTGCAGGTAGCGGAATATGCCGAGATGCTGCACGTTACCCCCGGTCATCTGAACGATACGGTAAAAAACACCATTGGCCGCAGCGCCAAGCAGATCATAGACGCCAAGCGGATCATGGAGGCCAAGCGCCTGCTGTTCTGGCAAAAGCACTCGGTAAAGCAGATAGCGGGAGAGCTGAACTTTGACGACGAC
>JBQCFV010000808.1:0-4667 GCA_051958695.1 Chitinophaga sp.
CCTGCCGATCACGGTCAGCACTTTCCGTTTTTGCTCCCTGAGATAATAATCGTTGTACTGATATGCGATCCTGTTCACCAGGAAAGGCAGCAGCCATACAAAAAGTACGACGATAGCCAATTTCGAAAGCGTAATGAACAGGGTGAGTTTGGTGAACAGCTTCACATTCAGATTTTTACTTTATAGCCTACGCTGCGGACCGTCTGGAGCCACTCTACTGAAGACCAGGCGGACAGTTTCTTCCGGATATTTTTGATATGCACGTCAATGTAATTGGAATCATAATCGTCATCGGAAAAGCTGCCCCAGATATGCTCGCTCAGCTGCATCCTTGTAACGGGCCTGTTTTTGTGGAGCAACAGGTAGCTGAGCAGGTCAAATTCCTTTTTGGACAGCTCTATCTCGATCTCATCGTTATAGGTTACCAGTCTTTTGTGCAGGTCTACCGTAAAGCCGCCTATCATAACGGAAGAATCCCGCAGGCCGAATTTCCGGCGGATCACCGCCTGCATCCTCGATTGCAGTTCCAGCAGGGAAAAAGGTTTGGGCAGGTAATCATCGGCGCCCAGGTCCAGGCCCCTGATCCTGTCTTCCAGCTGTCCGCGGGCCGACAGGATGATGCAGGACGCATCCGGACAGTTTTTCCGGGCCTTCTGCAACAGCAGCAGGCCATCTTCATCAGGAAGGCCGAGATCCAGTAAAATAAAATTATACTCGTTTTCCTCCATCTTCTCCAATCCCTGCTTTGCCGTGTAAGCCAGGTCACACAAATAAAACGCCTTTTTCAGGAATGCCTCCATTTCGGATGCCATCGACCTTTCATCTTCTACGATCAGAACTTTCATATCGTCAGAACTGGTAATAAACACTAAAATTAAAAAATGAATTTATTTTTCCGCCCCCCGTTTCCGCTTCAGGCCCCAGCACCGAAAGCTGGTAAGCCGCTTCTATCATGTAATGCGGCCGGTTATACGCAAGCGGCACCCGCAGGTTGTAAGAAAGCAGGCTTAACCGGGTGGTAGTGCTGGTGGCGGGTTCGCCTTCCGTATCTGCAGGATTCCCGATGCCCGGCAGCGGTATGATCCCAAGCAGGCTGTCGCGCAGCAGCTTTTCCCGGGTGTAGGTCTGGTAAAAACGTTGCGTGCCGCCGGTCACTTCTATCAGCGGCGTAAGGGTGACGAGGTCCTTTCCTTTAAAAAGGCTGCCCAGGCTGATCTGTTTTTCCGTACTCAGCGTAACGAATACGTCCTGCTGCCTGCCAAAAAAATAGTCCGCGTTTACGCCGGTGGTCATCCAGTACTCATACTGGAGGGACGCACTTGCGTTGTCCGGGTTGCCGGCCTGCAGAAAGGGTGAATGTTTGGGGTAGAAAGTGTGCGTGTAACCGAGGTCGGCCGTCAGCTTTTCACCCAGCTTAAAGGCAAAACCGACACCGCCGCCGCCGGCAGAGACCACCCTCCCCGAGTCATTCAGCAAACGATAGCCCGTACCTGAAAAATAAAGACCGAAGGGAAGCCTGAGCGACGCGCTGGCCGCTACGTAGGGTATGTTTACTTCCGCTTTCTGCCCTTAATAGCTGACGTCGTTGGCGTAGGCGGCGCCGATGGTTAGCGTCGCCTTTTTATCGTCCGCTGTTGCAGTGTCTGTTTGTGAAAACGCCGGCATGCTGCATAGCCATGCCATAAAAAACGTCAGGATATATTTCCCCATATTAAATTCCTTTACTAGAGCTTTAAACCCACTTTCGGCTTCAGCACCTTTGGCTTGATGATCTTGATGGGTTTAATCCGAACCGGTACTGGTATCGGCAACGGTTTTACCTGCCTGCGCGATTTCGGCACTTTTTTGATATCCGGGATCTTTTTTTCTTCCTTCTTTGTTTCGCCCGGCTTCGCCGGGGACGGCACCGTATCGGTCACGGGGAGATTTATATGGATGCCGGCCGGAAACCGCTCCTTCTCTTTGCCTGTTTCGCGCGCAAAACCAGCCACCGGTTTAATGATCGCTAGTGTGATAATGAATGCTAACTGGTATGTAAGAATTTGCTTCATTGACATAAAAATACAGGTTTTCGCCTTTGTGATCCGGCAAAAACCTGCATTCATTAAATTAAAGGCCTCCGAGCCTCAACGCTCCCGAGGTGATGGCGCTCACATTCACCGGCGCCGCTTTTATCCTCAGCGAATTGCTTAACGCGCCGTTGATTTGCATCGGACTGCGCGTTGCCGCGGCCGTTATCTTCTTTACCTGCCGGCCGGCCGCTTTACCTGCTTTCACGGTTTGTTTTTCAAGCCGGGCGCCTGTTTCCGCACCCGCTTCCAGCCCGCTTTCCACGTTACCCTTTACCGTTTTTTCCGTGGAGGAAATAGCAGAAAGGTCTATCGTAACGGCGCTTTCTCCTTTATTCGCAGCACCGGCCTGTACGTTCGCCTGGTTTGCGGCCACGGCGGATGCTGGTGCTGTATTTACTTCAGAGGAAGTATAGGCTGCGGCAGATGCATGCCTGTTGCCGGCTTCGGCTTTTACTTCATTATCACTGCTTATTTTTACCTGCTGCCCGTGCTTTACGGTAGCGGTTTGTGCAAATGTTGCGCCTGAAATGAAAAGAGCGATAAACATTAATCCTTTTGTTCTCATGATCAAGATTTATGGTTAAAAATTCTTTGATGATGAGACAAAGCTAGAACCGGAAGATGAAGAGAAAATGAAAATCCTAATTTACTTTCAACAGTTTTGCATTGATCGCAACAATGACAGTGCTCAGGCTCATCAGCACTGCGCCCATCGCGGGGCTCAGCATGAACCGCGGGAAAAGCACGCCTGCGGCCAGCGGGATCGCGATCACGTTATATCCTACAGCCCAGGCCAGGTTTTGTATCAGTTTTCTATAGGTCGCCTTCCCGAAGGATATCATTTGCACTACATCTTTGGGATCGCTGTTCACCAGGATAATATCCGCAGTCTCAGCCGCCACATCCGTTCCCGAACCAACGGCAATTCCCACATCCGCCATCGCCAAAGCGGGCGCATCGTTCACGCCGTCGCCCGTCATTGCTACGACCTCTCCTTTATCCTGGAATTCTTTTACCTTTTGCTGCTTCTCATGGGGCAAAACGTTCGCCAAATAGCCGTCCATATTCAGCTTCCGGGCCACGGCCGCCGCCACGTTTTCGTTGTCGCCGGTAAGAAGAAAGGATTTTATTCCCATGGCCTTAAGATCGGCGATCGCCGCTGCCGCGTTTTCGCGGATACTGTCCGCCAGGGTGATAATACCTGCCGGAACGCCGTCTATCAACACAAAATTTACCGTGTCCGTAGACTGGTCTATCTCTTGCGGTATTTCCGGGAGCGGCTGGTTTTGCTGCCTGAAATAATTCGGCCCTGCGGCTACGATCGTTTTGGCGTTGACCGTTCCGGTCACGCCGATGCCTTGCATATACCTGAAATCCGAGGAAGGCCATAATGCAAGGTTTTTCTCTTTCTGCTTTTTTATAACGCCGTGCGCAATATGATGTTCGGAATTTTGCTGAATGGAAGCCGCGTATTGAAGGATGTCGTTCTCCGTGTATTCGTCTGCAAGCGGAATGATCCTTTGCACTTCGTGCGATCCTTTGGTGAGCGTGCCTGTTTTGTCAAAAATGATGGTTGTCAGCTTGCGCGCGTTCTCAAAAGCAGTGCGGTTGCGGATCAGCAGCCCATGCACGGCAGACAGCGTGGTGGATATCGCTGCAACCAGCGGGATGGCTACACCCAGCGCATGAGGACAGGAAGTTACCATCACGGTCACCATCCTTTCCAGGGCAAAAGAAAGCTCATGCCCCGCTGTGAACCATACGATAAAAGTCACTACCCCAACGCTGATGGAAATAATGGCCAGCCATCCGGCCACTTTATCGGCAAGATTCTGCGTATTGGACTTGGCGCCCTGCGCGGACCGGACCATCCCGATCACCTTGTTCAGATAACTGTCCTTTCCCACACCGGTCACTTTTACTTTCAGCGCGCCGTCGCCATTCACCGCGCCGCCGATCACTTTTGCATCCTTTCCTTTCTTTACAGGCAGGCTCTCGCCGGTAAGCATGCTCTCGTTCATGTCAGAGCTGCCTTCCAGGATCACGCCATCGGCGGGAATTTTTTCTCCGGGTTTAATGAGAATAACGTCGCCGTTCTGCAGCTCCTGCATCGGGACGTCTGTTACCTGGCCGTTCCGCTCCACATGCACGAGCGAAGGCAAAAGGGCTACCAGTGATTCCAGCGCACGGGACGCGGCCATTTGCGATTTCATTTCCAGCCAGTGGCCTAGCAGCATGATATCTATCAGCGTCGCCAGTTCCCAGAAAAAATCCATCCCGCGAAGCCCAAACACGACCGCCACGCTGTAAATGTACGCAGTGGTTATGGCTACGGCAACCAGCGTCATCATCCCCGGGGTTTTCCACTTCAGCTCCCTTGCCATGCCCACGAGGAACGGCCATCCGCCATAGCAAAAAATAAAGCTGCTCAAAACCAGCAGCACATACCTGTCGCCGGGAAATGTCCATTCGAAGCCAAGCCACTGCCGGACCGTCTGCGACAAAAGCAAAACAGGGACAGTGACGGCCAAACATACCCAGAACCGCTTCAGAAAGGCGTTCTTGTTATGGCCGGCATGTTCGTCGTGCATGGCG
>JBQCFV010000809.1:0-5582 GCA_051958695.1 Chitinophaga sp.
CGTTCACTTCGGAGATGCGCAGCGCCATCAGCAGGCGGATGGTGTTGCCCAGCTTTTTCCATTGCTCCATGTTGCCGTCGTAGATCACGTCGTTCATGATGTCGCCGTCCACGATGGATTTGTCCGCTTCGTCGAGCAGCGCGAACAGGTTGTCGTAGATGGATTCCTGCGTGTCGTACACGGGCGTGAATTTTTCCGCGCCTTTGAGCGCTTCGGAATACGGCACGTCGCCCCAGCGGTCGGTGATGTGCCAGAAATAGTACGCTTTCAGTATCTTGGCAACGGCCAGCTGGTTGGGGATGGGGCCTTCCTTGGCGTCCAGCTCTTTGGAGTTGATCACCGTTTCGAGGTTCATAAGCGGGCCCTGGTAGATGCCGTAAAAGCTGGCGGACACCTGGTTGTATAATGAAAGGTTAGGATACTGCGTTTCGGAAAGATATTGCGCGTTGTATTCGCCCTGCGGTGATTCCTGCAGCACGGGCAGGTACAGCTCGGCGTTGGCGATCAGCTGCGTGTTGGAGGCCTGGCTGGGCAGGTTGGGATTGACGTTGATGTCGCCAAACTTGTTGCAAGCCCCGAAGATGAAAACGATTCCTGTTAAAAGATAGATGCTTTTCATGTTGATGCGGCTTTAGAAGTTGACGATAAGGTTTACTCCATATGAGCGTACCGTGTTGGCCTGGCCGGATTCCAGCCAGCTGATGCTCTGGCTGCCGCTGGAAAGCTCGGTGGGATCGAGGCCTTTCGGCGCTTTCTGCCAGATCATCCACGGGTTGCGCGCGATGAGCGCCACGTTGATGCTGCTGAAGGGAAGCTTCGCAAGGTTCGCTTTGCTGAAAGTATAACCGAGCCGCACTTCCCTTAGTTTGATATAGTCGCTTTCGTACAGCCATTCTTCATACACATGCGTGCCGAGCGTGGTGCGGTAATATTGACGGGCGTCCACGTAAGCGGTCACCATTTCTTTGCTGGAGGCGCTCATGCCGGTCACTTTCACACCGCCGCCGTCCGCCAGGGGATCGCGTACGTTCTTTCCCTTGTCGTTGAGGGCGGCGGTTTCTTCGGCCATACCGGTTTTAACGGCCAGCATGCGCGAGCGGCTGAAGAACATGCCGCCTACCTGGTAGTCGATCATGGCGCTCAGCTCGAAGTTGCCGATGGTGAAATTGTTCTGCCATCCGCCGGTTGCGTCGGGCAGCACGGAGCCGAAATTATGCGTGGCCTCGGTATACAGCGGCATGTTGTTGGAGCCCAGTAGAATAGCGCCGGTGGCGGAGTCGCGCTGGTACGCCTTGCCGATAAGACTGCCGAACGGCTTGCCTACATAAGCGTTGAGATAAGCGGTCACGCCGGAATAGGTGGAAGAATAGAGCGGGTATACGTTCTGGTTGGGCGCCAGCTCCACCACCATGCTTTTGTTGCGGCTGATGTTGAAGATGGTGTTCCAGCTGAAGTTTTTTGTACGTACAGGCGTGGCCGTTAGGGCCACTTCGAAGCCTTTGTTCTCGATCAGACCCGCGTTGATGGTGGTTCTGCTGTAGCCGCTGGTACCGGAAAGCGCGAGCGGGATGATCTGGTTCCGGTTCTTCTGCAGGTAGTACGTGAAGTCCAGGCCGAGCCTGCTGTCGAAGAACTTCAGGTCTACGCCGGCTTCATACGAATGCGCGAAGGAAGGCTTGATGTCCGGGTTCACGAGATTGTCCAGCACATACAGCGAGTTGATCCCCCCGGCGCTGTAGATGCCGCCCACGCCGTAGTTGAGCGAGGTTTCGTACACGGAAACGTCTGAGCCGGCCTGCGCGTAGCTGAGGCGCAGCTTGCCGCAGCTGAGCGGCTTCCATTTCATTACGTCGCTGAACACGAAGCTGGCGGATACGGAAGGGTACCAGTAAGAGTTGTTGTCTTCGCTGAGGGTAGACGAGTTGTCGTTGCGCAGCGAAGCGTCGACGAACAGCAGGTTCTTATAACCCACGGAAGCCATGCCGTACGCGCTGCGGATGGTTTTTCTCAGCAGGTAGGAATAGGTCTCCGGCCGGTCTATCGATGCTTCGAGGCTGTAGTACCCGGGGCTGGAAAGACCGCCGGCCGTGGCGCCGGACACATAATTGTAGCGGCGGTTGAAGATGTTGCCGCCGAGGTTGAAGTTGAAGGAGAAATCATTTACCGTTTTATGATATTGCGCAAGGAACTCGTAGTTCATTTCCTTGTTCTGGTATTTGCCGATGCTGTATTCCGGCACGCGCCTGCTGCCGAACGCGATCCTCGTTTCGATGTTCTGCGTATAGAGGTCACCGCGCACAAAGCCGCTCAGCTTGAGGCCCGGCAGCACGTTGTAGGTGAGCCCTACGTCGCCGAAGAAGCGGTCGCGGCTGTCGTTGCTGGTGTTTTCGAATGCGTCGAAGTAGGGATTGTCCCAGTAAAGCGGTTCAAAGTCGGTGATCACGCCGTCGCTGCCGTTGGCGGGCGGGTCGATGTTCCAGTGCAGGTTGGTGCCGTCCGCATATTTGTAATTGCGCATCTTTTTCATATCGATGTTGCGCTGGAACCATTGCACGATATACCGCGCACCCCATTCGGAGCCTTGCGAGGGGCGCTGGGCGCTGTTGTTGGCGTAATTGATGTTGGTGGATACCTGGAGCTTGCTGGTAAGGTCGAGCGAGGCGCTCACGCCGAGGTTGTTCCTTTTCAGCCAGCTGTTGGGCTCGATGCCGCGCACATTGGTGTTGTTGTAGCTGAGGCGGAAAGTGGCGTTCTCGCTGCCGCCTGATACGTTCACGCCGTTGTTGAAGGTGGTGCCGGTCTCGTAAAAATCTTTGATGTTGTCAGGATGCGGCACAAAGGGCGTTTCTTTTCCGTATTCGGGATCGAGCGGGTAGAAGCTGTTCACCTGGCGAACGGGCGTACCGTCCATCTTCGGGCCCCAGCTTTCGTCCCAGTCCATCTGCACTACTTTCTGGCCGTTGGCCAATGTGTTCCAGGTCTGTTTGGAACCTGCGCCGTAAAGGTTTTGCAGCGCCATGAAGTTGGCGGCTTTTTGGATGGAAAAGGCGCTGTTGAGCTGCACGTTCACTTTTTTGGCGCCCCGCTGTCCTTTTTTGGTGGTGATCATGATCACGCCGTATTGCCCGCGGATGCCGTACAGCGCGGATGCGGCGGGACCTTTTAATACGTTGATGTCGGCAATGTCTTCGGGATTGATGTCCTGCGCGAGGTTGCCATAGTCCGCACGGTCGCTGCCGGCGAAATTGGAATTGGAAATAGGCGTGCCGTCCACGACGATCAGCGGCTGGTCCGAGCCTGAAATGGAGTTCACCCCGCGGATCTTGATCTTCTGCGTACCGCCCATGCTGGCGCCGGAAGAGCCTACCACCTGCACGCCGGCCACTTTACCGGCCAGCGCGCCCAGCACGTTCTGGTCTTTGGCGTAGGTGAGATTTTCGCCTTTCACGCCTTGGGTGGCGTAGCCGAGCGAGCGCTGGTTGCGGGTGATGCCGAGCGCGGTTACCACTACTTCCGAAAGATCGGTGTCGCCGGCTTCCAGACTGAAATCGGCGCTCACGGTTTGGTTGTTGGTGATGGTAACGCTGAGCGTTTGCGCCGCGAAGCCCATGGCAGTGGCGCGCAGCTCGTATGCGCCGGGTTCGAGACCGGCGATCACGAAGCGGCCCTGGTCGTCTGCCACGGCGCCTTTGGTGGAACCTACTACTTGTATGGTGGCGTATGGCACGGGGTTGCCGGCCTGGTCCCGCACCACGCCTTTTACGCCGCCGTCAAAAGGCAGGGCCACGCCGTCCGGCGCAAGACCGGGAGTGAGCGCGGGGATGCCTTTTTTGATGACGATGTTGGCGTTCACCTGCTCGTAACGCAGGTCGGTGGTGCGCAGCAGCTCGTCCAGCAAACGGTCCACCGGGATGTTCGCGGCGCGGTAAGTGATATTGTTGTAACCTGCAACGTCTTTTGTTCTGTAAGTAAAAGAGCAGTCTGCCAGCGATTCGATCTTTTTGAATGCCTGCTTAAGCGAAGCGTTCCGCAGGTCGATGGACACGGTGATCTTGCTCAGGTCCTGCCCGCTGCCGGTAGCGGCCATCATTAAGCCGCTGATTGTGAGCAATATGGCCAGAATGGAAATCCTCATAATACACCTTTTGAATGAAAGCCGCCGGTAGATGGGCGCCGGGCGTTTAATTTCATTTGATGGAGGGGCAATGAAAATGTTTTTTTCTACATACAAATTCATAGCTTTGGTAAGTTTAATAATTCATGAAAAGGGATTATTCGACAACAAACAGGAGCCGCTGCCAGGTCGCAATTGGAGCGGCTCCCTGCTTTTTGTAACAATCAGCCGGATGCAGGAGTGCACGGATGGTTCATTGATTCGTGATTTTGGTTAATGTATCGTATAAATTCCTTCTTCTGTAAGTGTGAGCTGCGTGTCGGTAAGCCTGCACAATACCTGTAAAGCCTGTTCCACCCCGATGTCGCGTTTGAAAGAAGTGCTTACCGGCACTTTGCGCAGCGTTTCCTGCTCGATATTTATTTTCACGTCGTACACTCTTTCGAGGTCGGCCATGATGTCCGCCAGCGTTTCGCCGTCGTATTGCAGATCGCCCTGCTTCCATGGCGCGGCTTCAGCCACCAGCGTTTTTTTGCCGGCGCGTATCTCCCTGCCCAGGTCCACTTTCAGCTGCTGGCCTTTGGTGAGCGTGGTCGGCGTTTTGTCGCCGTAATTCACGCTCACTTTGCCCTGGCTTACGCTCACCGTTACGTTCCTTCTGCCGGGGTAAGCTTTGATGTTGAAGGAAGTGCCCAGCACGGTGGTAGACACTTTCCCGGTATGGATCACAAAGGGCAGCTGCGCGGCGTGCTGTACGTCAAAAAATGCTTCGCCGCTGAGATAGACCTCTCTTTTCGCTTCGCCGAAATTCTCGGGAAATTCGAGGGTACTGGCGGCGTTGAGCCACACTTCCGAACCGTCGGGCAGCCGGATGTGCTTGTATTCGCTGCGCGCGGTATGCTGGCGCGCCATGTTCACGAGCGGGCCGGGCTGGCGTTCGGGCATGAGCCAGAGCGCGGCGGCCACGGCGGCTACGAACAACGCGGCCATGGCGAGCGCTTTCCGGAGTATGGCGCGGTTGCGGCGGAAAGGCAGCACGAGCTGGCCGTTCTCGTCCACATAGGAATCCGCCGGGGTGTTGGCGGCCTCGGCTTCGTAAACCTGGCGGATCAGGTCGCGCACGGCCTCGTCGTGGGAACCCTGCCGGAGAAGCGCGAAGAACTCTTCGTACTCCTGCGGGGAGCAGGTATTGTCCCTGTATTTTCTGAATAGGTGTCGTATCCGTTCTTCCATTGCGGTGGATTGTAAGGTGTACTTATACCCGGAAGACGAAGCGGCGGGGAAATGTTCCTATTGGAGCGGGAAATTTTTTTTGGAAGTGAGATGAAACGGGTAAAAGGAAGAATTATTTTTTTCAAAGGAATGAATGAGGAAGGGAAAATCACCTGTACGAAAGGAATGAAACGGCTAAAGGGATGAATTGCCTGTAATCAAAGGAATGTATGAGGAAAAATCACCTGTACAAGCG
>JBQCFV010000810.1:0-2087 GCA_051958695.1 Chitinophaga sp.
TCCGCCAGGGTGAGCGTGGCTTTGTTGCCGCCCGGGGCTATATCTGCATTGGATGAAATGATCGTTGGCGTAGAAATGTCTTTTTCGCTGAGCCGGATATACCCGGCCACGGCTATGCCCAACACCACGGCGGCGGCCGCAGCCGCCCACCAGCGCCGCAAGGGGCGCACCTTCGTTTCAGGCCTGGTGATCTGCCGGAAAATTTTCCCGGCATCCGCTTCCTCCATCCGTTCTTCCGGCGTAAATCCCGTCCAGGTCTCTTCCAGCGCGGCATTCAATGCGGCGTCGTGCTGCGGGTCTTCCAGCAATTGCTGCAGCTCCTGCTGTTCCGCGGGCGTGGCCCTGCGGTTGAACCATTGCTGAAATAAATATTGTATTCTCGATGCCGACATAAAAAATGCGTGTTCCTGTTATGATGACAAATAACTGAACGCACCGGAGTAGTACGGTCAAAAAAAAAAATTCGCGGGATCGGGATAGTGATGATTTGGGAGGATGAAAAACGTTTTCAAACCAGCTGCAAACAGGCCGGCCCCATCGCTGCGATGATAAGGATGATCGCAGGGTCCTGCCGGATAATGCCTTTTAGCGCCTGGGTAGCCAGGCTGAGATGTTTTTTTACCGTGCCTTCGGAAATGTGCAGCTTGCGGGCGATGTCTTCCACCGTGAGCCCCTGCAGGCGGCTGAGCGTAAAAACGGTTTTCTGCTGCTGCGGCAGCCGGCTGATGGCTTTATCCAGCTGCTCCTGCAATGCGCGGTAGCGCACCAGTTGCTCGGTTTCGTGCGAGGCGCCGGTTTGCCCGGCGTACAGGCTGCGGAGGATGTCGTTGCGGTAGGCGCTGCGTGTGGCGAGCTTAATGGCGTGGTTGCGCGCCAGCGTAATTATATAAGCGTCGTAATTACGGATGCCGGGCAGCAGGTGGCGGTCGGTCCATATCTTCAGGAATACGTCCTGCACGATGTCTTTGGCGGTGTCGTCGCTCCCGCTGATGCGCAGCATATAGGCGAACAGCTTGTTCCGGTGCCCGTCGAATAGGCAACGGAAAGCCGCTTCGTCGCCGGCAGCCGTCTGCCGCAGTACATCCGCTTCTGAATACATTCCGCCGGTGTTCATGAATAAAAAGTTAGCATCAGTCAGGTCGCTCATGTCCTGCAGAAAGCTCAAACGCTTCCCGCCATACAACCATTCTTCGGGTACGTGATGCGCCAAAAATATGTAAAAAAGCACAACGCGCATAAAAAAACCGCCCCGGGAAAACCGGGACGGCCGCGTATACAGTTTCACATAATTACCCGCCTTCCGGCGGAAAAAAATACAGATCTATGCTTCTTTGAGGAAGGGATACCGGTAATCGGTAGGCGGCACCAGTGTTTCCTTCACGGTACGGGCGCTCAGCCAGCGGTAGAGGTTCAGCTGCGAACCTGCTTTATCGTTGGTGCCCGATGCGCGCGCCCCGCCGAAAGGCTGCTGGCCTACTACGGCGCCGGTGGGTTTGTCGTTCAGGTAAAAGTTGCCCGCTGCGTTCACCAGTTTTTTGGTGGCGAGGTCGAGCGCGTAACGGTCCTGCGCCAGCACGGCCCCGGTGAGGGCGTATTCGCTGGTGCCGTCCACCAGTTCGAGGGTTTCTTCCCATTTCTCTGCGTCGTAGGTGTACACGGTGAGCACGGGGCCGAAAATTTCCTCGCACATGGTCCTGTTTTTCGGATCGGTGGTTTCAATCACCGTCGGTTAGATGAAATAACCTTCTGTTTTGCTGTAATTGCCGCCCGCGATGATCTTTGCTTTGGGATCTTTTTTCGCTTCTTCAATATAAGCGGCGATCTTGTCGAACGAACGTTCGTCGATCACTGCGTTGATAAAGTTGCTGAAATCCTCGGTGGTGCCCATTTTCATGGTCTTCAGCGCAGCGGCGAGTTTCGTCTTGATCTCTTCCGCGATGTTGCCCGGCAGGTATGC
This sequence comes from Chitinophaga sp., assembly GCA_051958695.1. Classification (GTDB taxonomy): domain Bacteria; phylum Bacteroidota; class Bacteroidia; order Chitinophagales; family Chitinophagaceae; genus Chitinophaga. Next base: position 1,958 of record JBQCFV010000810.1, read on the forward strand.
GCGCGAAGCCGCGGAGCATTTCTGGCCCTGGTATTCGAAAGCGCCGCGTGCGAGAGCTGTTACGACGACGTCTACGTCTGCGGATTTATGCGCGATCACGAAGTCCTTGCCGCCGGTCTCGCCTACGATG
>JBQCFV010000811.1:0-3365 GCA_051958695.1 Chitinophaga sp.
GACAGCGACGGCGACGGCGTGTCGGACCTGTTCGACAAATGCCCGAACACACCGGCCAGCGACAAGGTGGACGGTTCAGGATGCCCCCTGCCCAAGCCCGACACGGTGAAACCGGTAAAAGTGATCATCACCGACGACGACCGCCGCCTGGTGCGCGAAGCCATTTCCAACCTCGAATTTGCCACCGGCAAATCCAGCATATTGCCGAGATCCTATGCGTCGCTTGACAGGGTGGCCGAGCTGATGGTACGCAAGAACCTGAGCCTGAAACTGGCCGGCCATACGGACAATGTGGGCACCGAAGCCAACAACATGCGCCTGTCTAAAGACAGGGCCGAATCCGTAAAAGCTTACCTCGTGGGCAAAGGCGTGAACCCGAGCCGCATCGAGGCCACCGGCTACGGCGAGCTGCAGCCGATCGCGTCCAACAAAACGGCCGCAGGCAGGCAGAAGAACCGCCGTGTGGAATTTACGATCTTCTAGTACACTGACAATCATATGACAACATGACAAAGCCCCCGCACAACGGGGGCTTTTTTCCCGGCATGTAATTTGTTAAAGGGGAATTTTTTACGCCAAACCCAGCACCGGCATAAAGCTGCGCTCATCCACGATGTGGTCGGCCGCTTCGTTCACCTTGTGATGCGTGGCATTGAAAGCGATACCCGTGCCCGCCTGCTGGATCATGCAGATGTCGTTTACACCGTCTCCGATGGCTAGCGTGTTTTCGAGGCTGATGGCGTAGTGCGAGCGCATATGGTGCATCATGTTGCATTTGCAGTAGTCATGCAGGCAGTCGCTGTCGTCCGCCCGCAGGAAGTTGGCCGGGATGCTTACCACGCCGGTTGCTTTGCCATCGGCGAACTCCAGCACGTTGGCGCAGGAAAAATGCATGCCCAGCTGCTCTTTCACATAACCCGTAATACAGGTGTAGCTGTCGCTGATAATGCCGCACACATATCCTTTTTCCATCAGCGAACCGATCACCGTGGCCGCATCTCCCACGATGGGGATGGAGCGCACAACGTCCACCAGCTCCTCCTGCGTTCTTCCTTTCAGCAATTGCGCGATCAGCTGGGTACGCACCACGGCGGGATGCTTTTCGCCGATGATCCGTTCCAGCGTGGCGGTAAAGCCGAGCTTGGCGGCGGCGGTATGAATAAAGCTGCGGTGGAGCAGGGTATTGTCCATGTCGAAAATGGCCATTTTTACAAAAGAAGACGGGTTGGCTGCGGTATGCATAACGGTTTATTCGGTGAAACAATCGGCGGGGCGGATGGATGGAAATATCGTAAAGTTACGAAAATCCGCACGGGCGGTATATGAAGGTTGTGTTAAAACGACCCTTCCCTGCTTACAATTGATATTTCGTACACGATCTGTTACCTTTGCCGTCAATAAGTTTCAACTGAATGAGCGTAGTTTCCTCCATCAAGCAGGCAGCGGCCGAGGCCGTACAGGCATTGTACCAACAGCCCTTCACCGCGGCTGACGTGTCGGTGAACATAACCAAACCCGAATTTGAAGGCGAATACACCATCGTGGTGTTCCCGTTCACCAAATTCAGCCGGCAGAAGCCCGAAGAAACCGGCCAGGCGCTGGGCAATCACCTCCAGGCGAATTATCCCGGGCTGGTAGCGGGTTTTAACGTTGTGAAAGGATTTCTCAACCTCAGCATTCATCACGACTACTGGCAGCAATACCTGCAACAGGCGCACCAGCTGGCAACACCCGGCAGAAAGCCTTCCAACGGCAAAAAAGTGATGGTGGAATATTCTTCCCCCAATACCAACAAACCGCTTCACCTCGGGCATTTACGCAACAATTTCCTCGGTTTTTCCGTGTCGGAGATCCTCAAAGCCAACGGCTACGAAGTGATCAAGGCGAACCTGGTGAACGACCGCGGCATCCACATCTGCAAATCGATGCTCGCCTGGCAGCTGTTCGCGCATGGGGACACGCCGCAAAGCACCGGCATCAAAGGCGACCACCTGGTGGGCGATTATTACGTGAAGTTCGAGACCATTCTCCGCGAACAGGCGGAAACCATTATCTCCGACGTGCTGGAAGGGAATTTCAAGGATTTTGAAGGAGAGGAGAAAGAAAGGGTCGCGAAGCTGCACGGTCTTCTTCACAAACCCGAGATACAGGCCGATGCGGAGAAAGCGGGCAAAATAAAAGACGAGATAAAAGAGCTGAGCCGCAATAAAACGGAGATCATGCAGCAGGCGAAGGTGATGCTGCAGCAATGGGAAGCGGGCAACCCCGAAGTGCGCGCGCTCTGGCAGACCATGAACAGCTGGGTGTACGAAGGTTTTGAAGAAACGTACAAACGCCTCGGCATCGACTTCGATAAAATGTATTTCGAAAGCAATACTTATTTATTGGGGAAAGACGTGGTGGAAGCAGGTTTGCAGAAAGGCGTGTTTTTCCGCAAAGCGGACAACTCCGTGTGGATCGATCTTACGGCGGACGGGCTGGATGAAAAGCTCGTGCTCCGCGGCGACGGCACTTCCGTATACATCACGCAGGACCTTGGTACCGCGCGCCTCAAGTACGCGGACTTCCACATGGACGAGAGCCTTTACGTGGTAGCCGACGAGCAGAACTATCACTTCAAGGTGCTTAAGCTCATCCTGCAAAAGCTCGGCGATGCTTCGGCAAACGGCATCGAACACCTTTCCTACGGCATGGTGGAGCTGCCCCACGGCCGTATGAAAAGCCGCGAAGGCACCGTAGTGGACGCGGACGATATGATCGCGGAAATGGTGGCCACTGCCGCTTCGCACACGGAAGAGCTGGGCAAAGTGAAAGGATTTTCGGAAGAAGAGCTGCGCGAGCTGCACGAAACCATCGGTATCGGCGCCATGAAATTTTTCCTGCTGAAAGTAGACCCGAAAAAACGGATGGTCTTCAACCCGGAAGAATCCATCGACCTGCATGGCTTTACCGGCCCTTTCATCCAGTACAGCCATGCGCGCATCAAATCCATCCTGCGCGAGTTTTCCACCGAAGACCTCGCCGCGCTGGCCAATTACACGCACAAAGGCGGACTGCTGCCGATGGAAAAAGAGCTGATCATGATCAACGAACAGTTCGGCGGTGTGCTGGAAGACGCGCAAAAAGAATGGAGCCCCTCGGTGATCGCGAACTACGCGTTCCTGCTGGCGCAAACTTTCAATTCCTTCTACGCAAAAAAAGAGAACGGCAAATACATTTATTCCGTACGCGACGCCGAGTCGGAAGACAAACGCAAGCTGCGCCTGCAGATCGCCATGCTCACGGCCAACACGATCAAAGAAGCCATGAAGCTGCTGGGCATACAAGTGCCGGAGAGGATGTAAGCGGAGGGATGAGCATCGCTC
>JBQCFV010000812.1:0-2072 GCA_051958695.1 Chitinophaga sp.
TGGCCGAATGCACGCCCATAAAACCGCCGCCCGACTGGATGTACCGCATAAAGGCCACCTTCTGCGCGTCCGTGTCGAACACGTCGTTGTTGGTGCTGGTAAACACGAGCGCATCGTACCGGCCGAGGTTCGCGTCGCTGAATACGGAAGGGTCGTCGGATACGTCCACGGCAAAGCCATGGTCCGCCCCCATCTTTTTAAAAGCGGCTACGGCGCTGGGAATATTGTCGTGCACATATCCCTTGCCGTTTTTGGTGTATACCAGCACGCGGGTTTTTTTCCAGTTCACATCGCCGCTGCCTGCGCCCGCGGTGGAGCGGCATGCCATGCCGTACACGGCGAAACAAAAAAGTACGGGTAGAATGAATGTTCTGCTAAAGCGTTTGCCTGTCATATCTGAGAAAATATTAAAAGTGGAATAACGTGTATCATAACGCGGCTCGTAGTTAAAAGTAAGGATCGCTTGCCGGGAATACAATAACTGCGTGGCAATAAACCCGTTTGGCCGCTATTACAACGTTTGAACTTGCGGATGGCCGGGCGGGATTTTTTACTTCATCAAGGCATTTATCATAAACCGCTTTTTCCGAAAGCAATCTGCAATCGATTGTAGTAAAGATATAAAAGGATTTGAGAAACCGGCCGCAGGATCGTTAATGATGGTTCGCCAGCTGCTTCACCTGTTTTACCCAGCGGAGCTTTTGCGGGAAATTGTCCATGTCGCACACCAGCTGTTTGCGGCTGAGCATGTTCAGCGCCCGGCTGTCTTCGATGCCGCGCGTATTTTCCTTGAGCTGTTCCAGCGCCATCCAGCCCATGGCGTGCAATGCGTGGATAGTGATGCGGTAGTTGCCTTTTGCTTCCGGGATAAAGGGAAGGCGGGCCAGCGAGCGGTTGAGCTGCGCGACGTCGCTGAGGAACTTTTGCTGGATGCGTTCGTAATCGAGGTAGAGATTGGGAATGGTGTAGATGCCGCTTTGAATGTCCTTGTACACGTCAAACGCGTCGTTGGTGAGCTGTAGCAATCCTGCCATCGGGAAAAGCATTTCAGACACGGCTTCCGAAGGGTAATGATCGAGAATGGAATGAAAAAGGAGGATGGAATAATAGCTTTTGCGGTAGGTAATCTGGTAGAGCTCTTCTTCGCAGAGGCCCGGCTGCAGCTGTTTGAGCGAAGCCTTTTGCCAGGTGAACACTTCATGCATATGCTGCAGCAGCTTTTCGCGGCAGGGCGCCTGCTCCAGCAGCATCAGGTAAATTTTCCGCAGCGCATGCTCTTTAAAAGAACCAGGCGTATGATCTTCGGGACGAAGCGTGAACGCTTCTATCTTTTCGTGGCTGAGAATATTATCGTCAAACAGGTCGTCGTACAGCGGCCCGAACACGCTCAGCAGCAATATCCGCTGATGTTCTTCCTGGCTGAGCTGTTTGCCCACGAGATCGTAAAAGCTGCTGCAGACCACGTTCAGCGCCAGCTGCCAGTATTTGTTGAAACGTTTTAGGGAGGAAGGTGCAAAATGTCCGGTCTGACCGGCTTCGAGGGCGGCCAGGAGGGGCGGCAGGTGTTGCCTGAAATATTTGTCCTGCTTTTTCAGCCGCGAGCGTAAACGGTAAAGATGCGCCGCGGTTTTCAGCAGGGATACGGGAGTGTTCGAAGGCATGGGTCTGTTGCAGGTATACAAGGAAAACGAAATATAAAAGGTTTTTGCGGAAAAAGAAAATTCTCCGGAAAATGGAGAATAACTGCGGGGAAATTTCCTTCCAAGCGTTGAAAACCTTTCCAGGAGTGATTAATGTAATCTAAAAGTAAATTCTGTAAATATCCGGAAAAAAGACATCTCATGTTTTTAATGCGCTGTTAAAGATAATACTTGTCGTTAAAAGTGTTATCTTTCCTATAAATTTAATAAATTGCATTAACGTAGAAAGTATATCCGGGTAGGTGAGAAATTTCAGGTGGCTATCTTTGGCGCATGGCTAAAGATAGGATCGAGTATAACCGGATTCGCGTAATACTGGCGGACAAGAACCTGCGAAACAAAGCCCTGGCCGAGGCGATTGGCGTAAGCGAG
>JBQCFV010000813.1:0-2014 GCA_051958695.1 Chitinophaga sp.
CATTTAATTTTACGGGGCATACCAAAAAAGAATTGCTCTGGAAGAGTTCCGCATTGCTCAGAAAAGAACGGCCGGACGAACTGAAGCCGGGTCTTTTCCGTGAACCGTCAACAAACTGGGAATTGCCCCGCCTCGCATACCACCATCACGAAAACGCGTTCGACGAGATCGAATTGCTTGGTTTCCCGCTATGCTCGCCGTTCGAGGTGCTGCAGCACGACCAGCAGCACTATATCAAAGGCGATGAGTTTACAAAACATCTCGGGGAAACGGTGATGGCGCTGGGATATCTTGTGACCCTCAAACATGTGTACACGTCTAAAAAAGAGCCGATGTGCTTCGGCACTTTCCTCGACAGGGAAGGCAACTGGATGGATACCGTTCATTTTCCTGACAGTCTCCGCAAATACCCTTTTATGAAAAGCGGTTTTTATATCCTGGAGGGCAAGGTGATGGAAGAATTCGGGGTGTATTCCCTGGATGTTTTCCGGATGCGGAAGATCGGGTTCTTTGAGGACAAGGTGAAAGAAACCGGTACCACAAAGGGTTCCCTGAGCCTGGCGCCTGCGGGGTGAGGGTTTGCATCAGGCCGGTGCGGGGCGCTCCAACCTGCGCCAGGCCTGGTGTTTTGTTTTGGTGAAGTTGGCGTTGAAGTGCAGGTTGATAAAGGTCGTGTTGGTGACACGAATGTAGAAGAAACTGATGTTGAAGTGCAGGTCGATAAAGGTCGTGTGGGGTGACACGAATGTTGAAGAAACTGTCGTTGAAGCGCGCAGGTTGATAAAGGTCGTATTAGTGACGCGGGTGTGATCAAACTGGCGTTGATATGCAGGCTAATAAGTGTGTATTGGGAAATTGGATTACAGCCGTGTGGAAGTTCTTGTTTTAGCCTGATCTAAAGGAAAAGGCTGAAGCATTTTGCTTCAGCCTTCTATAATCGTGAATGTTTAGTTAGAATGAAGGTCGTTCAACGACTCACCGTTAATCCAGATTAAACAACCCCTTATTCAACAGCTGCAAGGTTTTCTCCTTATGCTGGCCGCCTACGAGGATGGAAATATTGTGTCTGCTGCCGCCGTACGAGATCATGCGCAGGGGCACTTCATTCAGCGATTCGAACAGTTTTTTCAGGATCGAAGGCGTAGCCGCCACTTCGTTGCCCACGATGGAGACGATCGCCTGGTGATGGTCCAGCTCAACGGTGCCGAAGGGCTGCAGCTCTTTCAGTATCTGGTCGAGGTTGCGCTGGTCGTCGATCGTGAGGGATACGGCCACTTCCGAAGTGGTGATCATGTCGATCGGCGTGCGGTATTTTTCGAATATCTCGAAGATCTTGCGGAGGAAACCGTAAGCCAGCAGCATACGGCTGGATTTGATCTTGATGGCGATGATGCCGTCTTTCGCAGCAATGGCCTTCGCACCGTTGCCGTTCGGCATTTCGGTGATAATGGTGCCTTTTGCTTCGGGCTGCATCGTGTTCAGCAGCTTCACCGGGATGTTAAAATGCTGCGCCGGCCAGATAGACGCGGGGTGCAGGATCTTTGCGCCAAAATAAGCGAGCTCCGCCGCTTCGTCGAAGCTCAGCTGATCGATCGGGAAAGTTTTTTTCACGACGCGCGGATCGTTGTTATGCATACCGTCTATGTCCGTCCATATCTGCACTTCATCCGCCTGGATGGCTGCACCGATCAGGGAAGCGGAATAGTCGCTGCCGCCGCGTTTCAGGTTGTCGATCTCACCGCGCGCGTTGCGGCAGATGTAGCCCTGCGTGATAAATAATTTCTGGCCTTTGTGCTGGTCGAGCAAAGCGCTGAGCCGTACTTTCATGCGGGGGATCTCCGGCTCTTCAAATTCGTCGATGCTCATGAAATCCAGCGCAGATACCAGCACCGCGCTCATGCCCGCTTCTTCGAGATAAGCGCAGAACAGCCTGGTGGAGAGCATTTCGCCCTGCGCCAGGATATCTTTATTCAAAGCTTCGTTAAACGATATCTTCAGGATGATGTTGAGAAAT
>JBQCFV010000814.1:0-2422 GCA_051958695.1 Chitinophaga sp.
GAAGCCGAAGTGCCTTACGAACTCGTGCAGGAAATGGAGGACATCAACGGCGAGTTCGGTCAGACGGATGTGGTGCTGGTGCTCGGTGCGAACGACGTAGTGAACCCTGCGGCGAAGAACGATCCTTCCAGTCCTATATACGGCATGCCCATTTTGGAAGTGGAGCTGGCAAAAATGGTGATCGTGAACAAACGCAGCATGAAGCCGGGTTATGCGGGCATTGAGAACGAATTGTTCTTCCAGCCCAAAACCTCCATGCTTTTTGGGGATGCGAAGTCCGTGCTGCAGCAGCTTGTTGGCGAGGTGAAGATGCTTTAAGCTGAAACACGCGATCATGCGGGAACCGCATGTTTCGCAGCAATGCTGCCGGTGCTGAACCGCTTTCAGCAAAAATCGAAAAACAGTAACTTTGCGCAAAAACCGATTTTGCCAGCATTACCAAAGGCTTTTACCGATACTTTACAAGGCCTTCCCGGCTTCCGGGAAGAATCGTTCCTCCGGGTGCATCAGTCGCCCGAACGTATCACTTCCGTCAGGCTGCAAATACAAAAAATAGCAGACATCAGCGAAGCGTTCCCGCAGCTGGAAACATCGCCGGTGCCCTGGGCCGCCCGCGGCTATTATCTTTCCACCCGCCCCTCCTTCACCTTTGATCCGTATTTCCATGCCGGCGCCTATTATGTGCAGGAAGCCTCTTCGATGTTCCTCGAAGAAGCCATCCGGCAAACCACTGACGGGCAGCCGCTCAAAGCGCTCGATCTCTGCGCCGCGCCCGGCGGCAAAAGTACGCTGATGCAAGGAGTGCTTCATCCCGATAGCGTGCTCGTCGCCAACGAAGTGATCAAGACGCGCGCCGCCCTGCTGGCGGACAATATCACCCGCTGGGGCGCGGCCAACGTGGTGGTGACCAACAACGATCCCCGCGATTTTGCGCGTCTCCCGGGCTATTTTGACCTGATGGTAGTGGACGCTCCCTGCTCCGGCTCCGGTCTTTTCCGCCGCGACCCCGCCGCGATAGCGGAATGGAGCCAGGACAACGTGATCCTCTGCAGCCAGCGCCAGCAAAGGATACTGGCGGACGCGCTGCCCGCGCTCAAACCCGGCGGTACGCTTATCTATTCCACCTGCTCCTACGCCGTGGAGGAAGACGAGCAGATCATGGACTGGCTGATGGAAAATTTTGAGATAGAAAATATCCCGCTGCAACTGAAGCCTGAATGGCAGATCGTGGAAACGGGATCTGCGCGCCATCATGCGAAGGGCTACCGTTTTTATCCCGGCCAGGTGAAGGGCGAAGGTTTTTTTATCGCCTGCTTCCGCAAAACCGGCGCCGCGGGCGCACCGCCGAAAATAAAGGCCGTGTTCAGCGGTCTTTCGAAAAAAGAAACGGAGCTGGTGCTGCCCTGGCTGCAAAACGGCGCGGAAACAGCGCTGATGGCGCATAACGGCGAGGCTATCGTGCTTACGCCGTCGCTGGCAAAAGAAATTCCCCTGCTGCAAAAACAGTTGTATATCCGCAAGGCCGGCGTGAAAGCGGGCCAGCTGACCGCGAAAGAGCTGGTGCCCGATCACCAGCTGGCATTGAACACCTGCATCCGGGAAAGTTTGCCCGCGGCGGAGCTTTCGCCGGAGCAGGCATTGCGGTATCTCCGGAAAGAAGACCTTGTGCTGGACAATGCCGCGAAAGGCTGGAACCTCATGCGTTTCAACGGGAAAAACCTGGGCTGGGCGAAAGTGCTGCCGAACCGCGTCAACAATTATTACCCGAAAGAATTGCGCATCCTGAAAGCCGGCGCGCCCGACTTATAAACATGTGAAGAAATAGTGCCCGCAAGGTTTGGGAGGCTGCAACAAATTCAGTTTTTTGCCGTTCAGTAATAAATAAAATTTCGTATTAAACACATATATTCGTTTCCTTAAAGTATTAGAAGTTATGTTAAAGTCAGTTTTGATAGGTGTTTTGATGACCGGTACAATAAGGGTAGCCGCGCAGGATACGCTGATCGTACAGGGCGTTTCACCCGATCTGTATTTGACGCACACGGTGAAGAAAGGGGAAACCTTGTACAGCCTGGGCCGCACGTACGGTCTCAGCCCGAAAGATATTGCCGCGAGGAATCATATGCAGATGGACCAGGGGCTTGGCCTGGGCGCGCAGGTAGCGATCCCGCTGAATAAGAATAATTTTGTGCAGGCGAAGAACGCCGGGGCCGGCGTAAGGCCCGTGTATCACCGCGTGCTGGAAAAGGAGACCCTTTACCGCATCCATGTAAAATATGCCAAAGTGCCGCTGGACAATGTGCGGGAATGGAACCACATCAGCGGCGACGGTTTGCAGAAGGACGCTTACCTGATCGTAGGATATGTAAAAGGCGGCGGCAATTCCGCGATATTGCCTTCCGCCACGGTGGCCGTGAATACG